>JAUNUA010000106.1 GCA_030538435.1 Brachybacterium sp. | reverse complement strand
TGGCCGCTCCCGGTTCCATAGCAGCGCAGATTGAACCGGGATTGGCCACTGCGTGGGTCGCAACCGGGAGTGACAGCCGCCCGCCCAGGTCACCGCTGGTGCACCCGCGGGACCCCGCAGCCACCGCGCCAGGGGGTAGCGGCCGCCCGGGGTCGCCCCGCCGCTACCGCGCGCGGGGGTGGGTGCTGGCGTGGGACTCCCGCAGCGAGTCGATGGTCACCTGGGTGTACAGCTGGGTGGTGGTGACCGAGGCGTGCCCCAGCAGCTCCTGCACGGCGCGGACATCCGCGCCGCCCTGCAGGAGGTGGGTGGCGTAGGAGTGCCGCAGAGTGTGCGGGCTGATCGGCTCGCTGATCCCCGCGACCTCCGCAGCCATCCGCAGCAGCTGCCACGCCGCCTGCCGGGTGAGCCTCCCCCCGCGGGAGCCGAGGAAGATCGCCGGAGTCCCCCGCCCCCCGGCGGCGAGGGCGGGCCGCCCCCGTGTCAGGTACGCCTCCAGCGCGTCGGTGGCGTACCGGCCGATCGGCACCACCCGGTGCTTGTCTCCCTTGCCGCGCAGCATCACGCTGCGTCCTGCGGCATCGAGGTCGTCGATGTCCAGGCCCACGGCCTCGCTGATCCGGGCGCCGACCCCGTAGAGCACCTCCAGCAGGGCCCGGTCGCGCAGCGCCCGCTCCGCGGACAGGCGGCCGGTGCCCGGTCGTCCGGCCGCCTCGAGAAGCGCTTCCACATCGGCGATCGGCAGGGGGTGGGGCAGGCGCGCAGGTCTGCTCGGTGCGGGGGTGGCGCGGGCCGGGTCACCCGCGGGGCTCTCCCCCTCCTCGTCGAGGAAGGCATGCAGGCCGCGGACCGAGGCCAGGGCGCGAGCGGCCGATGACGCGGCGAGGGGGTACCCGCCGTCGGACCCCTCGCGGATCGCGCCCAGGAACTCCTGCACGTCGGTCGGGCTCGCCGCGGCGAGTTCCGTGCCGCGGGCGGAGAGGTGGGCGAGGTAGCGGGTGAGGTCGCGCCGGTAGGCGGCGAGGGTGTTGGTCGACAGGCCGCGCTCGATGCGCAGATGCGCGAGGTACTGCTCGAGCTGCCGTTCGCCGGGGGACCTCACGGCCTCACAGGCGCACGAACGGATCGATCGCCAGCGCCACGAACAGCAGGGTCAGGTAGGTGATCGAGGCGTGGAAGACGACCATGGGGCCGAGCGCCTTGCCGGTCAGTCCGCGGTGGGCGCGCACGGTGTAGCGGATCACCAGGTAGAGGAACCAGGCACCGCAGAGGATCGCGGCCGCCGCGTACACCGGGCCGGTGCCTCCGAGGGGGATGATCGCCAGGCTCGCGGCGATCATGGCGATCGTGTGCCCGATCATCTGGCGGGACACTGTCCGCCGGGACGCGACGACCGGCAGCATCGGCACGCCCGCGGTCTCGTAGTCCTTGGTGAACTTCTCCGCCAGCGGCCAGTAGTGCGGCGGGGTCCAGAAGAAGATGACGAGGAAGAGCATCACCGCGGTCCAGGAGACGGTTCCGGTGACTGCCGACCAGCCGATCAGCACCGGCATGCAGCCGGCGACCCCGCCCCAGACGATGTTCTGGCTGGTGCGGCGCTTGAGGATCATCGTGTAGAAGACGACGTACAGCAGGATCGCGGCGACCGCCAGCACCGCGGACATGGCGTTCACCAGAAGACCAAGCCAGAGGGCGGAGATCGCCGACAGCACGATCCCGAAGATCACGGCGGCGCGCGGGGAGACCTCCCCGGTGACGATGGGGCGGTTCCGGGTGCGCTTCATGCGCGCGTCGATGTCCCGGTCCAGGTACATGTTCAGCGCGTTCGCGCCCCCGGCGGCGAGGTACCCGCCGATGACCGTGGCGAGGATCAGCCACAGCGAGGGGAAGCCTCCCGCGGCGAGGAACATGGTGGGGATGGTGGTGATGAGCAGCAGCTCGATGATGCGGGGCTTCGTCAGGGCAACGTAGGCGCGGACGGTGCGTCCCATGCCTCCCCGGGGGGCGTCGGCGACGGTGTCGACGGAGTGCGCACGGGTGTCGCTGGGGGTGGTCACACCCACCATCCTTTCGCCGGGAGCGCGCGCGGCCGGGGCGTGCCGCGTCGAGGAGCTGGTGGGAGTCTACCGGCTCGGCTCCCGCGGACGGGGAGGCCCGGCGCGGGGCCCTGCTCACATGCCGGGGCCGCGACTAGAGTAGAGGTGACCGTGCGCGCAGGCCCGGGAACGGGTGGGCGCCGCGGAGACATCCGCGATGGAAAGGACCAACAGACGTGACGTCTTCCTTCAAGGCCCCCGAGGGCTGGAGCGACCTGGACAAGCAGGCTGTCGACACGGTGCGTGTGCTCGCCGTCGATGCCGTGGAGAAGGTCGGCAACGGCCACCCCGGCACCGCGATGAGCCTCGCCCCCGCTGCGTACCTGCTCTACCAGGACATCATGCGCCATGACCCGAGCGACCCGACGTGGCTGGGACGTGACCGCTTTGTCCTGTCCGCTGGACACTCGAGCCTCACCCAGTACATCCAGCTGTTCCTCGGCGGGTTCGGTCTCGAGCTCGACGACATCAAGGCCCTGCGGACCTGGGGCTCGCTGACACCCGGGCACCCCGAATACGGACACACCAAGGGTGTGGAGACCACCACCGGGCCGCTCGGCCAGGGTCTCGCGACAGCCGTCGGCATGGCGATGGCGCAGCGCCGCGAGCGCGGTCTGTTCGATCCGGACGCCCCCGATGGCTCCAGCCCCTTCGACCACTACACCTACGTGATCGCCTCTGACGGTGACATGCAGGAGGGCGTCACCAACGAGGCCTCCTCGCTCGCCGGCACCCAGGAGCTCGGCAACCTGATCGTGCTGTGGGACGACAACGACATCTCCATCGAGGGCCACACCGACATCGCCTTCACCGAGGACACCGCCGCCCGCTACGAGGCGCTCGGCTGGCACGTCCAGGAGGTCGACTGGACCGGTGGCGGGTCCCGCTACGGCGAGGACGTCGCGGCGCTGAAGGAAGCGATTCTCGCCGCGCAGAAGGTCACCGACCGTCCCTCCTTCATCAAGCTGCGCACCGTGATCGCCTGGCCGGCCCCGAACGCGCAGGGCACGGGCGCTGCCCACGGTGCAGCCCTCGGCGCCGACGAGGTCCGCGCCATCAAGGAGTACCTGGACTTCGATCCGGACCAGGACTTCCCGATCACCGACGAGGTCCTCGCCCACACCCGCGAGCTCGTCCAGCGCGGACAGCAGGCCCACGCCGACTGGGACGAGCAGCTCGACGAATGGCGCGCAAAGAATCCCGAGCGTGCGGAGCTGCTGGATCGTCTCACCGAGCATCGCCTGCCCGAGGGCTGGGCTGATGCTCTGCCGAGCTTCGACGCCGACGAGAAGGGCGTCGCCACCCGCGCCGCCTCCGGTCAGATCCTGGCGGCTCTCGCGCCGGTGCTGCCCGAGCTGTGGGGCGGGTCCGCGGACCTCGCCGGATCGAACAACACCACCATGAAGGGTGAGCCGTCGTTCATCCCGGAGGTCAACCAGACCGAGGAGTTCCCGGGCAACAAGTACGGGCGCACCCTTCACTTCGGGGTGCGCGAGCACGCGATGGGCGCGATCCTCAGCGGCATCAACGTGGACGGTCTGCTGCGTGCCTACGGCGGCACCTTCCTGCAGTTCGCGGACTACATGCGCGGAGCGGTGCGCCTCGCCGCGCTGATGGGCGCCCCGAACATCTACGTGTGGACCCACGACTCCATCGGTCTCGGGGAGGACGGACCCACCCACCAGCCGATCGAGCACCTCGCGGCGCTGCGCGCCATTCCGGATCTCACCATCGTCCGGCCGGCCGACGCCAATGAGACGGCGGCCGCGTGGAAGGCCACCCTGGAGTGGCGCGAGGGCCCCGTCGGCCTCGCCCTCACCCGCCAGGCGGTCCCCACCCTGGATCGCGAGGAGTACGCCTCCGCGGACGGGCTCGCCCAGGGCGGTTATGTCCTCAAGGACGCCCAGAACGGTGACCCGGAGCTGATCCTGATGGCCACCGGCTCCGAGGTCCAGTTCGCCGCCGAGGCGCAGAAGACCCTCGAGGCGGAGGGCATCGCCACCCGCCTGGTCTCGATGCCCTCCTTCGAGTGGTTCGACGCGCAGGACGAGCAGTACCGCGAATCGGTCCTGCCCGCTGCGGTGAAGGCCCGCGTCTCCGTCGAGGCCGGGATCGTCATGCCCTGGTACAAGTACCTCGGGGACGCCGGCCGGTTCGTCTCGGTGGAGACGTACGGTGCCTCCGCGGACTGGAAGACGATGTTCGAGAAGTACGGCTTCAGCGCGGACGCCGTGGTGTCCGCCGCCAAGGAGTCGCTCGAGGCCGCGAAGGCCTGAGCGTCGTGCCGACCGACGGCGGGGCGCGCCCGGGACATCACCGGGCGCGCCCCGCCGTCTCTCCCCCGGCCCGCGGGCCGATGCGTGACCGCCCTCGATGAAGGAGCACCCGATGACCCAGAATCCCCGCACCACGGCGCTGAGCGACGCCGGCGTCTCCATCTGGCTGGATGACCTCTCCCGGCACCGGATGTCCTCCGGCGACCTGCAGCGCCTGATCGACACCCGGAACGTCGTCGGGGTGACCACCAATCCCTCGATCTTCCAGTCCGCGATCGCCGGGAAGTCCGAGTACGACGAGGACATCGCGCGGCTGGCCGACGAGGGGAAGGACGTCGACGGGATCGTGGAGGTCCTGACCACCGACGATGTCCGGGATGCAGCCCGGATCCTCCACCCTGTCTTCGAGGAGACCGACGGGCTCGACGGGCGCGTCTCGATCGAGGTCGACCCGCGGCTCGCGCACGACACCGAGCGCACCGTGCAGCAGGCGGTGCACCTGCACGAGGTCCTCGGCGCCGAGAACGTCATGATCAAGATCCCCGCCACCCTGGAGGGCCTCCCCGCGATCACCGAGGTGATCGGGCGCGGCATCAGCGTGAACGTCACCCTGATCTTCTCCGTCGAGCGGTACCTCGCGGTGATGGACGCCTACCTCGCCGGTCTCGACCGGGCCCGCGAGGCCGGTCACGACCTCGCCCGCATCCACTCCGTCGCCTCCTTCTTCGTCTCCCGGGTCGACAGCGAGATCGACGCGCGGCTGGAGGAGCTCGACGGGGAGGCGCTGCAGCTGCGGGGCATCGCCGGGGTTGCCAACGCCCGTGTCGCCTTCGGTGAGTACCTGCAGGTGTTCGGCTCCGAGCGCTTCACGACACTGCAGGCCGAGGGCGCCCGCGTCCAGCGTCCCCTGTGGGCGTCCACCGGCGTGAAGAACCCCGACTACCCCGACACCCTGTACGTCGACCAGCTCGTCACCGATCCGGCGGTCAACACCATGCCGGAGAAGACGCTGGAAGCGGTCGCCGACCACTCCGAGCTCGCTGAGCCCGTGGACGCCGATGCCGCCCGCCGCGCCGGAGAGACCCTGGATCGCATCCGCGCGGCCGGCGTCGACCTCGACGACGTGTTCGTGGTGCTGGAGCGCGAGGGCGTCGAGAAGTTCGAGGCCTCCTGGGTCGAGCTGCTGGACACGGTCCGCGCCACCATCGACGAGCAGACCGCGTGAGCGACCCCTCCCCCACGACGCGAAGGACACCTGTGACCGCTCCCGATACCCCCACCCAGCCGGAGAACCCGCTGCGGGACCCCCGCGATCGGCGGCTGCCGTTGATCGCCGGGCCCTCCTCGATGGTGATGTTCGGTGTCACCGGGGACCTGGCGAAGACGAAGCTGCTGCCGGCGATCTACGACCTCACCAACCGCGGGCTGCTGCCCCCGAGCTTCGGGCTCGTCGGCTTCGGACGCCGCGATTGGAGCGATGACGACTTCGCCGACTACGTGCGCGGCTGCGTCGAGGAGCATGCCCGCACCCCCTTCAGCGACGCCGTGTTCGAGCAGCTGCGCGGGGGTTTGCGCTTCGTCACCGGCAAGTCCTTCGACGACACCCCGGCGTACGAGGAGCTGACACGGGTCGTCGGCGAGCTCGACGAGAGCCGCGGCACCGGCGGTAACCACGCGTTCTACCTGTCGATCCCGCCGAGCGCATTCCCGGAGGTCTGCCAGCAGCTCGCCGACTCCGGACTGAACACCCCGCGGGACGGGTCCTGGCGCCGGGTGGTGATCGAGAAGCCCTTCGGTCACGACCTGCAGTCCGCCCGGGAGCTGAACGACGTGGTGGAAAAGGTGTTCCGCCCCGAGGACGTGTTCCGCATCGACCACTACCTGGGCAAGGAGACCGTCCAGAACATCCTGGCGTTCCGCTTCGCCAACGAGATGTTCGAGCCGATCTGGAACTCCGGGTACGTCGACCACGTGCAGATCACGATGGCCGAGGACATCGGCATCGGCTCCCGCGCCGGGTACTACGACGGCATCGGCACCGCCCGCGACGTCATCCAGAACCACCTGCTGCAGCTGCTCGCGCTGACCGCCATGGAGGAGCCCGTCACCTTCGACGCCGCGGACCTGCGCGCGGAGAAGGAGAAGGTGCTCGCCGCGGCGACCCTCCCGGAGGACCTCGCCGCCCACACCGCCCGCGGTCAGTACGTCGGCGGATGGCAGGGCGGGGAGAAGGTCCGCAGCTACACCGAGGAGGAGGGCATCTCCCCCGACTCCGAGACGGAGACCTTCGCGGCGATGCGCGTGGACATCGCCTCCCGCCGCTGGGCCGGCACCCCGTTCTACCTGCGGGCCGGCAAGCGCCTAGGACGGCGCGTCACCGAGATCGCGGTGGTCTTCAAACGTCCCCCGTTCCAGCCGTTCGCCTCCACCGACACCGCCGACCTCGGGCAGAACGCGATCGTCATCCGCGTCCAGCCCGATGAGGGCGTCACCATGCGCTTCGGCTCCAAGGTGCCCGGCACCCAGATGGAGGTGCGGGACGTGACGATGGACTTCGCCTACGGGGCGACGTTCACCGAGGAGTCCCCCGAGGCCTACGAGCGGCTGATCCTGGACATGCTGCTCGGCGACCCGCCGCTGTTCCCCCGTCAGAAGGAGGTTGAACTGTCCTGGAGGATCCTCGACCCCGTCACCGAGTTCTGGGCGGAGAACATGGAGCCCACCCCCTACCGCGCCGGGACCTGGGGCCCGGAGACCGCTCACGAGATGCTCGCCCGCGACGGGCGGGTCTGGAGGCGACCGTGATCACCGACCTGCCCGACACCACCGCGTCCGCCGTCGACAAGAAGCTCATCGACCTGCGGGAGCACGCGGGAGTGACCACCCTCGGCCGGGTGCTCACCCTCATCATCGTCACCACCGACGGACGATTCGACGAGCCGCTGGAGGCGGCCGTCCGCGCCAGCCACGAGCACCCCGCACGCATGATCGTGCTGGACATCGACGCGGACAGCGCCGACTCCGGACTGGACGCCGAGATCCGCCTGGGCAGCGACGCCGGCAGCGGCGAGGTGGTGATCCTGCGCGCCCGCGGCGACGTGGTCACCGGGCTCGACACCCTGCTGACCCCGCTGCTGCTGCCCGATGCGCCGATCGTGGCGTGGTGGCCGTGCTCTCCCCCATCGGCTCCCTGCCAGGACGTCGTCGGCTCCCTCGCCCAGCGCCGCATCACCGACGCGCTGTCCGCGAAGGACCCCGAGGCGGTGCTGAAGCGTCTGCGCCGCGGCTACTCCCGCGGGGACTCCGACATGACCTGGTCGCGCCTGACCACGTGGCGCGGCCTCATCGCCACCGCCTACGAGGTCCCCCCGGTCTCCGCGCCCACCTCCGTGGTCGTCGAGGGCGACCCCGCGAACCCCTCGGTGATCCTGATGGCCGCCTGGCTGGAGGAGATGCTGGACACCGAGGTGCGCGTCGAGGAGAACCGCGACGGAGTCTCCGGTCTGGTCGCGGTGCGTCTGCATCGCGAGGACG
>JAUNUA010000105.1 GCA_030538435.1 Brachybacterium sp. | reverse complement strand
CATGCAGCGAGTGAGCGGACCAGCAGCCACGTGACCCCCGCACGCACCGCGCGCCTCACCCCCCTCCAGCGCCCCATCCCCACCTCGCCACCGCAGTACGACCACGACCGCGGCCACCCCGAGCGCGGCCGCCCGATCGAGATCTACACCCTGATCGACGTCCTCTTCGTCGTGATCGGGCTCGGCCTCTCCGGCTGGCTCGCCGTGCTCTACCTGCTGGAGGGCTTCTCCCTCTCCCCGACCCGGATGCTGTTCCTGGTGGTGTTCTGGCTGGTCCTGACCTACGTGACCCTGCCCCGGCTGCACGAGGTCCTCACCTGGATCTACCTGCCCGACTACTTCATCGGCCGCACCCGCACCACCGAGGGCGTTCTCTCCGACCCCATCAACGTCGCCTTCGACGGCACCGAGGAGGAGCTGCACGCGGCCATGCGCCGCGCCGGCTGGGTCCTCGCCGAGGAGCGCACCGTCGGCTCCGCCTGGCGGATGGTGGTCGCGACCCTGCTGCGCCGCTCCTACGAGGCAGCGCCCGTCTCCGACCTGTACCTGATGGGCCGCCGCCACGACTTCACCTACCAGCAGGAGGTCGGCGGCACCACCGCCAAACGCCACCATGTGCGGTTCTGGCGGACGCCCGATGACTTCGTGCTGCCCGGCGGCTACCGCGCGGACTGGCTGGCCGCCGGAACCTACGACCGCTCCGTCGGCTTCTCCTTCTACACCCTGCAGTTCACCCACCGCATCGATGAGGACATCGACGTCGAGCGCGACTACATCGTGGACACCGTCCGGTACGCCGACCCGCAGGTGCAGGTCGAGGTCATCCGCGACTTCTCCACCGCCTACCACCACCGCAACGGTCAGGGCGACCGGCTGCGCACCGATGGTGACCTGCCCGTGGTGGACCTCGCCGGGGTGCTCGAGCGCTCCGACGGCGCGACCGCGATCATGCTGCCCCGCCACCGCGCCACCGGCATCTCCATGATGAAGACCCGGGCGCTGACCTCCCGCAATCGCAGTGGAGCAGAGCAGCCGGGGTCCCGCCGGTCCGGCCGCGCCGAGCGGGAGCTGCAGGGCGCGCTGGAGGACATCCAGGACGCCGTCGAGCAGGCCGCCGACCACCACCTCCCGCCGCCGACGATCATCCTCACGGGCCTCGTCCTCGCACTGCAACTGCTGGTGGTCAGCGCGGGCTGGATCGCCGCGGCCACCGGCCGCGCGGACCTCGGCGCCGAACTGGGGGAGATCTCCGCCCTCGTGCCCGACGACAACACCCTCGGCGTTGGCACCCTCGTCGCGGTCGCCTCCCTCGTGCTGTTCCTCGGGGTCCTGCGGCGCGTGCGCTGGGCAAAGCTGGCGCTCGTCGCCCTGCTCACGGCCGATGCGACGGTGCGCCTCGTCGCCGTGACCACCGGCGGGGAGGCCCTGCAGACCTCCGCGCTCGCCGCCGTCGGCACCAGTGTGCTGGTGGTGATGGCGATGACCTCCGACGCCTCGCGGCTGTGGGTGCGGACCCCCCGACTCGCCTCCACCGAGACCCGCCTCGACGCGTCGACGGGCTGATCAGGCGCGGACCGACCGGCGCTACCGCGTACCATCCTGTTAATCTCGACGCTGGTGAGCCGGGAAGACTGGTCGGCATGACGAGACGCAAGGGAGCCCGCATGCCTGTATTGTCGGAATTCACCCCCGTGGGTGATGCGACGACGTGCGCTCGCCGGGGCAGGAGCGCCCCGCAGTGAGTCTCACCCTTGCCGTTGCCCTCGCCTGGGCCCTTGTCGCCACCGTCCCCGTCCTCTCCCGGCTCTGCGGCCGCTTCGCCGGCTGGCCGCTCGCGCTCGGCATGCTCGCCCCCCTCGGCGTGCTGGTGGCGCTGCGCGTCGGTGGGGAGAGCACCCTCAGCGAATCCGTCCCCTGGATCCCCGCCATCGACGTCGCCCTGCGGCTGCGGATGGACGGGCTCGCCTTCCTGTTCGTGCTGCTCATTCTCGGGATCGGCGCGCTGGTGCTGATCTACTCCAGCTCCTACCTGCGAGCCCCGCGCTCAACCGGCTTCTACCTGCTGATGACCGCCTTCGCCGCGGCCATGCTCACCCTGGTCCTCGCCGACGACCTGCTGGTGCTGTTCATCGCCTGGGAGCTGACCACCCTCGCGTCCTATCTGCTGATCCTGCGCTCCGGACCCCACGCCGGACCCCCGGCCACCCGCACCCTCCTCGTCACCGTCGGCGGCGGCCTGGCCCTCCTCGGCGCGGTCTGCCTCATCATCGCCCGCACCGGCACCACGCACCTGACGACGGCGCTCGCCGACCCCGTCTGGACGGACGACCCCACCTTCGCGACCGTCATCGCGATCCTGGTGGCGCTCGCGGCGATGACGAAGTCCGCCCAGTTCCCCTTCCACGCCTGGCTGCCCGACGCGATGGTCGCGCCCGCCCCCGTCAGCGCGTACCTGCACGCCGCCGCGATGGTGAAGGCCGGCATCTTCCTGCTGATGCTGTTCGCCCCCGCCGCCTCCCACTCCCCGGTGTGGGGGCCGCTGCTGGTGGTCATCGGCGTGCTCACCGCCGTGATGGGCGCCGTGTTCGCGACCCTGCGCACCGACATCAAGGAACTGCTCGCCTACTCCACCGTCAGCCAGCTCGGCCTGATCGTCGCGGTCATCGGCATCGGCACCGAGGAGGCGATGCTCGCCGCAAGCATCCACATCCTCGCCCACGCCCTGTTCAAAGCCGCAGCGTTCATGGGCGTCGGCCTCATCGAGAAGCGCACCGGCACCCGCGACCTGCGTGAGCTCTCCGGGCTGTGGACCGTGCTGCGCTGGGACATCCTCATGATCGCCCTCGCCGCGGCCAGCATGGCCGGGGTGATCCCGCTGCTCGGGTTCGTCTCGAAGGAACTGCTGCTGGAGTCGTTCCTGCACGCCCAGGACGGCCTCGGCGGAGGTGCCGCCGTCGGCTGGGTACTGGTGCTGGTGGTCGCGGCCGGCGCCGTGTTCACCGCCGCCTACTGCGCGCGGATGATCCTGCCGGTCATCGGTGGCCGCCCGATGGAGGGGGTGAAGCCCTGGTCCTACGCCGCCGCGATGTCCCTGCCGATCTCTTTCACCGCGCTCGCGGGTCTCGTCCTCGGCCCGATGCCTGGGGTGCTCGATGGGATCGCCGTGCCCTCGGCCGCGATCGCCGCCGGTGCCCCCGAGTCCGAGATCGGCTACCTCGCGCTGTGGCACGGCATCACCGTCCCGCTGGGGCTCTCGATCCTCGCGGTCCTCGGCGGTGTGCTGCTCGCCCTGTGGCTGGGACGACGGGACCGGGCCGACGCCGAGGCCGGCCACGCCCGCGAGCCCTACGCCTTCCCCGTCTCCGGGGTGGCGGTCGTGCAGGGCCTGCAGGACGGCACCATCGCCTTCGGCCACCGCGTCGGAGCGCTCACCCGGTTCGACTCCACGGCAGCGCACCTGGTGGTCCCGCTCATCGCCATCGGCGCCGGCGGGCTCGCCCTCCCGGTCTTCTTCTGGCAGGGCATCGGCACGCAGTCCTCCGCGATGATCGTCGACGTCGTGATCCTGGTGGTCATGCTCGCCGGGATCGTCGCGATCGCTCGCTCCCGCACCCGCATGGGCGGCATCATCTCCGCCGGCGTCATCGGCTTCTCCGTGGTGTTGACTTACTTCCTGCTCGGTGCGAGCGACGTCGCGCTCACGCAGCTGCTGGTGGAGATCCTCACCGTGGTGGTGATGATCCTGGTGCTGCGCCGCATGTCCTGGCGCTTCCCCGCCGAAGGGCGCCGCCGCCAGGTCCTTGCCGCCGTCGTCGCCGTGTTCGCCGGGATCGCCGCCACCGGCGCCACCCTCGTCTTCACCGGGCACCGCGAGATCTCCGGTGTCGGCGAGTACTTCCTGCTGAACGCCGAGGACCTCACCGGCGGCAGCAACATCGTCAACACCATCCTGGTGGACTTCCGCGCCTTCGACACCTTCGGCGAGCTGGTGGTCCTCGGGATCTGCGCGGTATCGCTGGCGGCGCTGCTGGATGCCCGCACCGCGGTGAACCGGCCGCGGGCCCTGCCCGTCTCCCAGGCGCTGCGGTTGCCCGGCCCGAACGCCGTGTACCTGGGCAGCCTCTCGCGGGCCCTCGTCCCGGTGATGGTGATCGCCTCCGCCTTCACCCTGCTGCGCGGCCACAACGACCCGGGCGGCGGGTTCATCGCCGCGCTGCTTGGCGCCGCGGCCGTCGTCCTCGCCTACCTCTCCGCACGCACCGACGACGTGCCCGGCGTCCGCAAGCCCTATCTGGCGCTCGCCGGCGCCGGCATGGTCGTCGCGGGCGCCACCGGCCTGCTGGGCTTCGTCGAGGGCTCCTACCTGCTGCCCCTGCACGCCGACATCCTCGGCTACCACTTCACGACCGCCCTGATCTTCGACCTCGGCGTGTACTTCGGGGTGCTCGGTGTGATCCTCGCGGCCGTGAACAGGCTCGGCGTCAGCACCACCGACGACGGCACCGGGCGCGACCCGCGACCCGGCGATCCGCACGACGGCCCCGAGGGACCCGCCCGCGACCTCGAGACCGGGGAGATCGCCCTCCCGATCGCCCCCGCGGTCCACCAGGACCCCGATTCGCCGCTGTACACCGGGGAGATCGAGTCGCTGGGCGCCGACGGCGACGACGACATGTTCGACGCCCCCGCGTATGCGGTCCCTGCCGGGGACGGCCACGGACGTCGCGCCCGCCGGGATGCGCACGCAGTCGATGACCCCGACGTCGAAGGAGGTGCCCGATGATCATCGCCCTCATCGTGGGGACGCTGTTCGCCGGCAGCGTCTACTTCATGCTGCAGCGCGACCGGCTCCGCGTGATCCTCGGATTCGTGCTCCTCGGGCACGCCGCGAACCTGCTGCTGTTCGCTGCCGGCGGCACCGCCCGCCGGGAGGAGCCGCTCGGGGGTGACCTCGATCCGTCCGTCACCGCCGACGCCCTCCCACAGGCCTTCGTGCTGACCGCCATCGTCATCGCCTTCGCGATCACCATGTACCTGCTGGTCCTCGCCGTCACCGGACGCCCCGACGAGGACCACGCCGATGAACCGGACCCCGGCCTGCGTGACGGCGCGCGCCCCGCCCCCGGGCCCCGCACCGGCGCCGAGCCCGTCGGCCGCACCTACCAGGGTGGGCGCAGCCGCTACGACGAGAGCGAGGCCCCCCGATGAGCGCCGCCACCCTCGCCGCGCTGCTGCCCCTGTTCGCCGGCGCACCCATCATCGCCGCCGGCGTCACCGCCTTCGTCCGGCATCTGCGGCTGTGGGCCGTGATCGTGCTAATGCTGGTGCAGGTCGCCGCGCTCGCCGGCTCCCTCTACCTGGTCGCTGCCACCCACGACGGGACAGTCCTCGCGCACCAGGTGGGCGGCTGGCTGCCGGGCATCGCCATCCCCTTCGTGGCCGACGCCTTCAGCTCCCTCATGCTGACCGTCGCGAACCTGCTGACCCTCGCCTGCACCGCCTTCGCGCTGATGGTCGAGACCGGACGCAACCGCTTCTTCCCGCCCCTGGTGCTGGTGCTGCAAGCCGGCGTGTGCGGCGCCCTGCTGACCGGTGACATCTTCAACCTCTTCGTGTTCATCGAGGTGATGCTGCTGGCCAGCTACGGCCTGCTGGTCATCTCGCCCAAGGGGAAAGGGACGCTGCGCTCCGTCGTCGGCTCCCGGTTGTACGTCACCTTCAACCTGTTCGTCTCCACGCTCTACCTGGCGGGCGTCGCGCTCATCTACGGCGTGATCGGCACGGTGAACCTCGCAGAGCTCGCCGGCGCCGCCCAGGACGATCCGCTGGTCGCGGCCGCTTGTGGCGTGTGCCTGTTCGCCCTGATGATGAAGGCCGCGGTGGTCCCCGCTCACGGCTGGCTCGCCCGCGCCTACCCCTCCACCTCCCCGGCGATCACCGCCCTGTTCTCCGGGCTCCACACCAAGGTCGCGATCTACGCCATCTACCGGCTGTACGCCATGATCTTCGACGGCGACCAGCGCTTCCTGTGGATCGGCGTGCTGCTGTTCTCCGCGACCATGCTGATCGGGGTGCTGGGAGCCGTCGGCGAGGGCCGCATGCGCTCCATCCTCGCGTTCCACATGGTCAGCCAGATCGGGTACATCCTGCTGGGCGTCGCCCTGTTCACCCCCGCGGGACTGGTCGCCGGGATCTTCTACCTGCTGCACCACATGATCGTGAAGGCGTCGCTGTTCCTATCGGCCGGCGCCATCGAGGAGCGGTACGGCACCGATGAGCTGACCGAGCTGAAGGGACGCGTCGGCCGGGAGCCACTGCTCGCGATCGCCTTCGGCATGGCGGCGCTGTCCCTCGCCGGGCTGCCACCGTTCTCCGGCTTCATCGCCAAGTTCACCCTGATCGTCGCGTCCTTCGAGGCCGGCTGGTGGATCGCCGCGGTGGTCGCGCTGATCGTCTCCCTGATCACGCTGCTGTCCATGCTGAAGATCTGGAACGCCGTGTTCGCACCCACCATCGCCGGGCTCGGCAAGGGCGTCACCGCCTCCGGGGACCGCGGCAGCGGCGCCCCCCGCGATGGACTGCTCGACCGCCTGCGCCGCGGCGGGATGCAGGACGCGCCCGGGGTGAGCACCCAGGAGACTGCTCCCGATGAGCCCGGCAGCGGGCGAGGCGGCAGGGAGACCGTCTCCGTCATCGCCGGTTCCCATCGGGCCGACGCGGAGGGCGCCACCGCGCAGGCAGTCCCTGACGACGCCGAGGCTCAGCGCTCCGAGACAGTGCTGCCGGGCCCGACGCCCCTGCGGCTCGCGCTGCCGGCCCTCGCGCTCTCCGCGATCACGCTCAGCCTGGGGATCGGCGCCGAAGGGCTTCTGGACCTCGTCGGCACCGCCGCGAATGGCCTGATGGATACCAGCGCGTACGTGCAGGCGGTGATCGGCGAATGATCATCTCCCTGCTCACCCTGCCCGTCCGGGTGGTGGTCTTCGCCTGCTGGTTCATCAAGGAGATCCTGGTCAGCTCCTTCGCGGTGATCCGCGATGCGCTGTCGGTGCGGGCCCTGTCCACCCCGCGGGTGGTGCGCATGGATCTCGGTCCGGCGGGCGGCCTGCACGTGACCATGATCAGTGCACTGATCACCCTGACACCGGGCACCCTGACACTCGGCGTGGTCGGCGACGGCACCGGTCGTAGCGAGATCCTGGTGCACACCATGTATGACGAGACCAATGAGGCAGCCCTGGAATCCCTGCACGACATGGACGACCGGATGATGCGCTCCGTGCGGATCGGAGGCCGCTGATGTTCGTGGCCTACACCTTCACTCCCCTGGACATTGCGATCGGGGCCGTCGCCATCGCGCTGCTGGTCGCGGTGCAGCACATCGCCCGGGGACCGAGCCCCGCGGACCGCGCGATCGCCGCGGACCTGCTGACCTTCTCCATGGTGGGTCTGATCGCTCTGGTCGGGGCGCGTCTGGTCCGCGCCGGCACTTTCGACCTGGTGCTGATCGCGACCCTGGTGACGTTCTTGGCGGCGGTGTCCCTGGCCCGCGGCCTGACGGGAGGGGAGCGATGACCGGCACCGCCGTCGTCGAGATCGTCGGGTACGTCCTCGCGCTGTTCGGCGCGCTCGTGTTCATCGCCGCAGCCGTGGGTCTGATCCGCTTTCGGGACCCGTACATGCGGATCTCCGCGGTGGCGACGGCCGCCGGGATCGGCATCGCCTTCATCACCCTCGGGGCGGCGCTGACCGTGCCGACCGCCGCGAACCTGGTGAAGGCCGTGGTCGCGGTGATCTTCCAGCTGGCAACGAGCGCGATGGCCGCGATCCTCATCGCCCGCGCCGCCGTGAACTCCGGCCACGAGTTCACCCCGGAGACCGACACCACGGACCTGGAGAGCGCCGACCGCGACGTCGACCGGG
>JAUNUA010000104.1:6148-7943 GCA_030538435.1 Brachybacterium sp. | reverse complement strand
CCCTTGGGGCCGAGGGTGACCTTGACGGCGTCGGCGAGCTGGTTCATTCCCCGCTCGAGACCGCGCCGGGCCTCCTCGTCGTAAGAGATGAGCTTGGCCATAGTGGAATCTCTCCCGTGTGCTGTGGTGTCCACCCGGCCCAGTGCCCGCGACGGACGGCAGCCGACCCGGCGTTCATGTCCCGCCGCGCCGACTCCCTCACGGAGCCGGATTGTTCGTGGGTCGCCGGACGATCGTGCTGTCACTCTCGACCGACGAGTGCCAGATCATCATAAGCACTCCACCCCTGAGAGTGCTAACGGGGCGTCACGCTCTGGGCGATCAGTCGCCTTCGGGGGGTGTGACCGCGAGGAAGGTGATGCGGGAGTCGTACTCGTCGGACTGCTGCGCCTCATCGACCCCGACCTGCTGTGCCAGGGCGTTCGCCGTGTCGGCGTCCTCCTCGTCCCGGTAGTAGACGAGCGCTTCCTCCTGGACGGTGTCGGCGGTACCGACGAACACCTCGTTCCAGCCCTCGCCCTCGAGGGAGTCGCGCCAGTCCCCGGCCAGCTGATTCACCCCGGAGGCGTTCAGCACCATGACGGGCGTCGAGAGATCCGGCTCCGCAGCCGGCTCCTCCTCGGTGGCCTCGTCGTCCTCGGCAGCGTCCTCCTCGGTGGGGGCGTCGGCGTCCTCCTCGGTGGCTGTCTGCTCCTGCGCGACGCCCGGGTCCGCGGAACCGCCCGAGCGGTCGCCGCCGCCGATGGCGAACAGCAGCGCGATCAGGGTCAGCAGCGCCACGGCGATGATGATGAGGTACATCAGGTTCTGTCGCCAAAAGGGCTCGTCCGCACGGTGGGCGCCGTGGAAGACAGCGTCCTCCGCCTCCCGGTCGAACTGGTCCGGTGCATAGGGGTAACGGGAATCAGCCACGGGCCCATTAAACCTGCCCGGCGCGGCGCTGTCCGGGAGCACACGCGGACGACGGTCCGGCGCGGCCGGGTTGCTCAGGCGGGGATGCGCCCGCTGGGGGTGCCATCGGTGCTGCTGGTGCGTCGGGCCCGCAGCCGATGGACGAGGGCGGGCGCGGTGCGCAGCGCCTCGGGTTCCTCCAGCAGGGAGTTCAGGCGCACGTAGTACGCGGTCGGGCTCATCCCCAGTTCCTCGCGGATCCGGCGCTCCTTCGCGCCGACGAACCGGAACGTCCGGCTCTCCAGCGCGAGGATGCGCTGGTCGCGGTCGCTGAGCGGGGTCGCCGGGGAAGCCATGGATCAACGCTAGGAGGCCGACGGGCGAACGGGTGGTAGGCGCGCCGCACGCATCCCGCCGCGGAGGGTGCATGCGAGGATTGCCGCATGCCGAAGCCCCTCGCCGAGATCATCGCCGACGACTGGGCCGAGGCCCTCGCCCCCGTCGAGGAACGGATCCATCGGATCGGGGACTTCCTGCGCGGCGAGGTGGAGGCAGGGCGCGGCTACCTTCCCGCCGGCGAGCACGTGCTGCGGGCGTTCACCCGCCCGATGGCGGACGTGAAGGTGCTGATCGTCGGGCAGGACCCCTACCCCACGCCCGGGCACCCGATCGGTCTGTCGTTCGCCGTCGAGTCGGACGTCCGGCCGCTCCCGCGGAGTCTCACCAACATCTACACCGAGCTGCAGTCGGACCTCGGCATCCCCCCGGCGCCGCACGGCGACCTGACGGCGTGGCTGGACGAGGGGGTGCTGCTGCTGAATCGGGTGCTGACCGTGCGGCCCGGTGCGCCAGGTTCGCACCGCAAGCAGGGGTGGGAAGAGGTCACGGAGCTCGCGATCCGCTC
>JAUNUA010000104.1:1949-6048 GCA_030538435.1 Brachybacterium sp. | reverse complement strand
ACAACCCCGGCCTCCCCGGCGATCCAGGCGTAGAACCGGGTGTTCTCCCCCGTCGCCTCGCGCCTGTCGCTCGTGTCCTTCGATCGGGCAGGATCCGTCGTATCGGCGGGGTCGTCGTGCGCGGGAACTTCCCACAGGATCGCCGAGTCGATGTCGACGTCCTCCAGCTCCACCTGGTCGAGACCCCGGCGGACCCGGCCGATGCCGTTCACGGCGCACAGCGGCGTGCGGACCACCTCGCGCACCGCCCGGTCCAGCAGCTCCCCGGTGCGGCGCCGATCGCGAACCAGCCAGCGCACCTGCACCCCCGACGGTGCCTGCAGCCGCTGCACGTCCCCGGCCTGGGGCACCTCCAGCAGCGCACAGCCGGAGCACTCCGGTGGCAACGAGGACAGGATCGAGGCGATCGCGGGGACCGCGGTCTCATCGCCTGCGATCAGCAGGTCCGTCGCAGCGCCGGGGTGGAACTCGATACCGACGCCGGTGAGGTCGGAGCGCCGGTCAGGCCCCAGGATCTGCAGCACATCGCCGACCTCGGCGTCCATCGCCCAGCGGGCGGCGGGCCCGCTGTGTCCGTCCCCGTCGGTGTGCAGCACGAAGTCGATGGTGAGTTCGCGGGTGTCCTCGTCCCAGCGGCGGACCGTGTAGGTGCGCATGCAGCCGCGCTGCGCGGTGGGCAGCTGCAGCCATGCCTGGTACCAGGAGACGCCCTCGGCGGATTTCTCCTCCAGGAAGGCCTGCAGGTCCATCCGGGGGGCGTGCTTGTCCTCGGGGATGATGACCTTCACCCGCAGGTCCAGCGGCGAGCGGGGGAAGCCGGCGCGGTCCAGACCCTCGCCGCCGAAGGTGATCCGTCGGAACGACGGGCCGATGTCCTCGATAGCGAGGACTCGACCGTCCAGACAGGCGATCGGGGTGCTGGGCACGGGGCGGGCTCCTCGCGGTGGGTGATCAGTCGACGTGCGTCGCCGACTAAGGGTTACCTTCCCAAACCTGCTGCGGGCCCGTCCAGACGGCGGAGGCATTGTCCACATCTCCGGTCCCGCGCTGTCGCGCCGACGGGAGGGCGCATAGCGTGCGGGGACCGACACCGACGCATCAGGAGGCGGGATGGTGCGCAGCATGCGGCGGGCGCTGGTGATCCCGCGGCGCCTGCACCGCCGGATCGGGGTCCTCGGCGCCCTGCTGGTGCTGCTCGGGGCGGGTCTCGGCGCGACCGCGCACGCGCTCCTGGCAAACGATGACCGAGCGCTCGACTCCGCGGCGGCGACCGCGACCTTCCGCGGCGGGGGTATCCAGGTGCAGCATCCGGCGGACTGGGAGCAGCTCGCTGCGGGCCCTGCCGTGCAGGACGGGCCGGCGGTGGAGACGCTGCTGGACCTGCGCTCCCCGGACTCCGCGGAGCAGATGACCCTGGCCCGCACGACCACCCCGACGGACCTGCGGGCGGTCTGCGCGAGCGTGGTGGAACATGCCCGCGACCAGGGCGTCGCCTCCGACGGGATCGAGCGCCTCGCGGACATCGAGGTCGATGGGCGCACCGCCGAGCACCACCGCACCCGCGGTTCCGACCACGCCGGCCAGGTGGCGGTGGACATGTACTGCATCCCGCAGGAGGGCCACACCTATCTGCTCATCGCCCAGCACACCCACCCGTCGGCAGCGCGGCCCGTCCCCGCCGCGCCGGCGCTGGTGGACAGCTGGCGCTGGACGGGGCCGTGATCGCCCCACCGCCTCGTTTATCCTTGTGCCGGTCAGCACCACCGCGAAGGAGCCACGATGCCCCTGTCCACCACGCAGTTCGCTCTTCAGGGCCCCGGCGTCGACTACGACCCGCACTGGTACCGCAAGGCGGTGTTCTACGAGGTGCTGGTGCGCGGCTTCGCCGACGGCAATGGCGACGGCTCCGGGGACTTCACCGGACTGATCGACCGTCTGGACTATCTGCAGTGGCTCGGCATCGACTGCCTGTGGCTGCCCCCCTTCTTCGCCTCCCCGCTGCGCGACGGCGGGTACGACATCGCTGATTACCACTCGGTGCTGCCGGAGTTCGGGTCGATCACCGATTTCGAGCGCCTGGTCTCCGAGGCGCATCGCCGCGGGATCCGCGTCATCATCGACCTGCCGATGAACCACACCTCCGACAAGCATCCGTGGTTCCTGGAGTCCCGCTCCGACCCCGAGGGGCCCTACGGCGACTTCTACGTCTGGTCCGACACGGATGAGAAGTACCAGGAGGCGCGCATCATCTTCGTGGACACCGAGGAGTCGAACTGGACGTTCGACCCGGTGCGCCGCCAGTTCTTCTGGCACCGCTTCTTCTCCCACCAGCCGGACCTGAACTTCGAGAACCCCAAGGTCCGCGAGGCCATGTTCGACGTGGTGAAGTTCTGGCTGGACAAGGGCATCGACGGGTTCCGGGCGGACGCCATCCCCTACCTCTTCGAGGAGGAGGGCACCGACGGGGAGAACCTGCCCCAAACCCATGACTTCCTGAAGGACCTGCGCGCCTTCGTCGACGAGCACTGGCCCGGCCGGGTGATCATCGCCGAGGCGAACCAGTGGCCGAAGGACGTCGTCGAGTACTTCGGGACCGAGGATGCCCCGGAGTGCCACATGTGCTTCCACTTCCCGGTCATGCCGCGCCTGTTCTACGCCCTGCGCGAGGGCAGTGCCCGCAAGATCATCGACATCCTCGCCGACACCCCCGAGATCCCCGCGGGCGCCCAGTGGGGCACCTTCCTGCGCAACCACGACGAACTGACACTGGAGATGGTCTCCAACGAGGACCGCGGCGCGATGCTCGGCTGGTACGCCCCGGATGCGCGCATGCGCGCGAACGTCGGCATCCGACGGCGCCTGGCGCCGCTGCTGGACAACTCCCGCGCGGAGATCGAGCTGATCCACGCGATGCTGCTGTCCCTGCCCGGGTCACCGTTCCTGTACTACGGGGACGAGATCGGGATGGGCGACAACATCTGGCTGGAGGACCGCGACGCCGTGCGAACCCCGATGCAGTGGACCCCGGACCGCAACGCCGGGTTCTCCGAGATCACCGATCCGGGAAAGCTGTACCTGCCGGTCATCCAGTCGCTGGTCTACCACTACGCCGCCACCAATGTGGAGGCGCAGATGGCCACATCATCCTCGCTGCTGAACTACGTGCGCTGGATGCTCGCGATCCGCAAGCAGCACGCCGCGTTCGGCATGGGTGACTACGTTGCGGTGCCGGCCGACTCCGAGCGCGTGCTCGCCTTCACCCGCGCCTACGACGGCTCCGATCACGGCGAGGACGCCGCCGAGCACGCGGAGACGCTGCTGTGCGTGTTCAACCTGTCCGGCCAGCCGGTCACCACGGTGCTGGATCTGGAGAACTACCCGCATCGGACGATCCGCGACCTCTTCGGTGGCGGGGAGTTCCCCCGCATCGGCGAGAACGGCAGGCTGACCCTGACCCTCGGCGGGCACGGCTACTACTGGCTGAAGATCCGTCCTCTACGGGCCGACGGGGAGCCGGCGACGGAGACCACGGCCATGCCGCAGATCTTCGTCGGACCGGACGACGATCCGTCGATCTGAGGGCCCGGGCCCCTCGTCGTCACTGACCGAACGTGCCGGGGTCGACGGGGCGTTGATCCGCGGGGAGCTTCTCGACGACCAGCAGGTATGACTCGCTCACGAGATCCCGGATGAGCTGCTGATCCAGGTCGCCTCCCTCGTGGAGGGTGATCCAGTGCTTCTTGTTCATGTGATACCCGGCGGTGATGTCCGTGTGGACGTCACGGAGCAGGCGTGCATCGGCCGGGTCCGCCTTGAGAACCACCACCGGTTCGCCGGGTTCTTCTGTCTGCAGCATGAACACTTTCCCGCGGACCTTCCACACGTCCCAGTCCGGGCCGAAGGGATGGGTGCGCTGTGCGGCGGGGAGCTCGTCGGCGCGCTCCGCCGCGCACTGCTGCACTGTGGTTCCGGGCATGGGGACCTCCTCGCGGCCGCCCGTTCCGCAGCCGCAGCGGGGGAATCAGAGCTGGAGACGGGAGTCGAACCCGCAACCTACGGTTTACAAGACCGTTGCGCTACCGTTGCGCCACTCCAGCGT
>JAUNUA010000104.1:0-1849 GCA_030538435.1 Brachybacterium sp. | reverse complement strand
GCGTACTCCCACAACTGCTCATCGGGAATCCCGTCCGAGCCCTCCTCGGGCTGGTGGTCGAACACCTCGTCCTGGAAGGCCATGAAGTTCTCGGGGTCGTCCTCCCACACGCAGGTCGCCGCGTTCGCGGCCCGCGAGGAATAGTCACCGGAGGTGGACTGCGAATCCAGGAAGGTCCGCATGTGGAAGCGCAGCGTCGCCTCGTCGTCGGAGACGATCTGGTCGAGGTCCTCGCTGTTGGTCTGGTGAAGCTGACCGCAGAAGGGGCACATGAAGTCCAGGTACAGGTCCACCTCGGGGGCACCGGACTCGGCGCCCACGGGCAGGTAGGTCTGCCCCTCGGCGACGCCCTGGGGGTAGGCGACCGGCTCCGGCGGGCGGGTCTGATCGTAGATCAGGTACCCGATGCCGGCGACGACCACCAGGGCGAGCACGCTGATCGCCGCGATCACCGCAGCGCGGGCGCGGCGCTGGCGCTTCAGCTCCGCCTGGCGCTGCTTGCGCAGCTTCTCGCGCTGCTGGGCACGGCGGTCCTGGCCGGATGAGCTGGATCCGGAAGCGGCCATGGGTCCCTCCTGGCGGGAACGTCGTCAATCGGGCGCCCCGGGGCGGGCGCCCGGAGCAGTCTACTCAGAGGCCAGGGCGCAGCGACGCTCAGCCGTGGTCAGCGTCGCCAGAAGGCGATGTCCTCCACACGCGGGCCGGTCCAGAACGGGAAGTAGTCGATCTCCACGCTGCGGGCGAGGACGGTGATGATGACGGCGGCGAGCAGGCCGAGCAGGAGCAGCGCCATCAGCAGCGTCCACACGCGGTCGGGGGTGGCCGCGGCCAGCGCCCGATGAGCCCCGGCGCGCAGAGTCCGCCCACCGATCCCGAACCAGGTGAGAAGCACGGTGATGCCCATTGCGATCGCGGTCATCGCTCCGGTCGGCAATGGTGTCCCGCCGCCCAGGTAGAACAGGACCGCGTCGATGCTGAAGGCCAACAGCAGCCCCAGGATCAGGGGGAAGAGCGCGACGAGCGCCACCTGCAGGACGTTCAGCACGAAGCGGAACGGCCACGCGAGTCCCACCATCCAGGTGGCTCCGGCGCCGCCGGCTCCGCGACCCCGTCGGACCTGGAGGGCCTGGTGGGACTGCTCCCAGGTGCGGGAGGCACCGCCGAGCAGGAGCAGCAGGGTGAGGGCGATGTAGGGGGCGACGGCAGCGAGGCCGATGAGGATCGCATGGCCGAGGAGGACCAGCAGGGTGCGGCGCGGAGGCGGCGGCGCAAGCGGGTACCCGTGGTGGAACTGCCCGGGCGCGCCGGCCTGCTGGTGAGGGGCGTACTGCTCGGGGGCGTGCTGCTGGGGAGCGTGCTGGAACGGGTGCTGGTGGGCGCCCGGGTCACGGGGATCCCGCACGACGGGCAGCACGGACGTCCGATCCTGCACCGGCTGCAGCACCTCGGTCGCGGGTTCCGACGGCTCCGATGGCGGGGAGGCGGGCAGTGCCCGGGTGTCGTTCTCACCGAGTGCGGGGAGGGCCTGCGTGCGATCCAGATCCTCGGCCCCCCGGTCATCGGTCTCCCCGTCGTCGACCCCCCGGTCGTCGGCCTCCAGGTCGTGCACCGGGGCGGCAGCGCTGGAGCCGGCGGCAAGCGGCACGGTCGCACCGGCAGCAGCGGCGCCGTGCGCGGGAAGAGCCTCGGTGCGGTCGCTCTCCGTCATCGTGGGCAGGACCTGCGTCTCACCGGGGTCGTCCGCTGCGAAGGAACCGGCCGCGAGGGCTTCGGTCTGCCCGGGATCGTCGTAGATGTCGAGGTCCAGCTCCGCGAGGCGGGCCAGCAGGTCCTCCGGCGCGGCGCGGTC
>JAUNUA010000103.1 GCA_030538435.1 Brachybacterium sp. | reverse complement strand
CTCCTGGTGGGTCTGTGCGGCGCCGGTCAGCATGGAGCGCACGGTGCGCGGGTCTCGCCGGTACCAGGCGACTGTGGTGCCCTCGGCGTTGGAGACCAACGCACTGTCGTGACGGGCGAGCCGCCACCACTTCGCGTCCTGGTGGGCGACGGTCGTCTCCGGGTTCCGGGTCGCGCGGGAACGCACCGGCCGCAGCACCTGGGTGGCGACGGTCTTCGCGGCCCACGCGGGCAGCAACGCGCGGGACGGCTGGCTGCTGTGGCGCTTCTTCGGGGGCTTGTCCATCCCGGTGGCCGGGAACTGCGCGGCGTCGCTCTTCGCGGTGGCATCGGCATACCCGGTGGCCGCGGCACGGATCTGACCGAGCTTCGAACCGATCTCCGCGTGCAGCACACCGGGTCCGGCCAGCAGGTCCTGCTGAGCCATCAGGCGCAGATGCTCGGTGGAGTACTGCATCGAGATGAGGTGCTTCAGGTCCTGGAACACCGATTCCTTCAGCAGGCGTCCACCGCGGGGGAACGGTGAGTGCAGCAGCCCCGTGATCATGCGGTTCCGCTCGTGGAAGTAGGCCTGCCAGCCCACCGAGTCGTCCTTGTCGACCCAGCTGACGTGCCACACGCCCGCGCCGGGCAGGGACACCGTCGGGTACCCGGCGGCCTTGGCGCGCAGCCCGTACTCCGCGTCGTCCCACTTGATGAACACCGGCAGGCTGAGGCCGATCTCCCGGATCGTCTCCACCGGGATCAGGCACATCCACCAGCCGTTGAAGTCGACGTCGGTGCGCCGGTGCAGGGCCGGGGTGGAGCGCAGCGGGTACGCCCCGAAGTCGTGACTGCGGGGGGTGTCGTCCTCCGCGGGCACCCACAGCATCCGCCACGGGTCGACGATCTCCCCGAAGGTGTGCAGCACGGAGCGGTTGTTCAGGTCGAACATGTGGGCGCCGACGATCGTGGGGGTGCTCGCGTAGTCCGCGAAGGTCACCATCCGCACCAGCGTCTCGGGCTCGATCACGATGTCGTCGTCGAGGTTCACCACGTACGCGGAACGTCCCGCCATGGCGGTCTCGTACATGCCGCGGGAGAAGCCGCCGGAGCCGCCGATATTGCCCTGCTCGATGATCTCGAGCTGATCGCCCATCGCCTCGCGCAGCGGATCGAGCTGCTCGGCGTGATCGGTGAGACGGTCGGAGCCCTGGTCGACGACGTACATCACGTCCAGCAGCCGACGGACTTCGTCGTTCTCCGCGATCGCACGGATGTTGTCCAGGCAGTAGTCGACCTTGTTCATGGTCGTCATGCCCAGCGAGATCGTGCCGCGGGTGCGGGCGTCCTCGGCGTCGGCCGACCAGGAGGCCGAGACCACCGTGACGTCCTCATCGCCCGCATGGACGTCGAACCAGTACCAGCCGCCGTCACCGAACGCGGTCAGCGGCAGGTCGAACACGGTCGCGGCGCTGCCGACGACGTTCGCGAAGTCCTGGCGCTGGATGTTGCCACGGGCGTTCGAGCGGTACACGACGATCTGGGCCCGGCCGATGGTCTCCAGGCGCAGGCGCACCTGTCGCACCGGCGTCCAGCGCCGCCAGTAGCTGGCGGGGAAGGCGTTGAAGTAGGTGCCGAGCGACCGCAGGCCGTGGGCGGGCACGGTGACGCTGTAGCGGTTGTCCAGCTCCTCGCTGCCCACGTGCTCGGTGGCCTGCACAGCGGCGGGGCCCTGGCTGGAGGTGGCCTCCAGGGACGAGGATCCGAGGCCGAGACCGGTGGAGGTCGCGGCGGTGCGGGCGGACTGCTGCTCGATGTACAGCGGCACGATGTCCGGGGTGGGCTGCAGCGGCATGATCATCCGCTGCAGGATCCTCTGCTCGGTGGATTCCGGGGCGTCGGTGGTCGCGGGCGCGGTCGTGGTGCTCATCGTGCTCCTCAGGCTCGCAGCAGGTCGGCCAGCTTGTTGTCGGCCATCGACAGGGCGGAGCCGATCGCCATGTGCATGTCCAGGTACTGGTAGGTGCCGAGCCGCCCGCCGAACAGGGTGCGGGGCTCGTTCTCCGCGAGTTCGCGGTAGGCCATCAGGGCCTCCCGGTCACCGGTGGAGTTCACCGGGTAGTACGGCTCGTCGCCCCGCTCGGCGAAGCGCGAGTACTCGCGCTGGATGACGGTGCGGTCCTTGGGGTAGTTGCGCTCGGGGTGGAAGTGGCGCGGTTCGATGATGCGGGTGTAGGGGACCTCCGCGTCGGCGTAGTTCATCACCGAGGTGCCCTGGAAGTCCCCGGTGTCCGGGTGCTCCGTCTCCAGGTCGATGGTGCGCCAGCCCAGGTCGCCGTGGGCGAAGTCGAAGTACCGGTCCACCGGGCCGGTGTAGACGACCGGCAGGTTGCCCGCGACGGCGTCGCGGTTCAGCGGCTGGGAGTCATCGAAGTAGTCGACGCCCAGCTGCACCTCGATCGAGGGGTGGTCGGCCATGCGTTCCAGCCAGGCGGTGTACCCGTCGGTGGGCAGGCCCTCGTGGGTGTCGTTGAAGTACCGGTTGTCGTAGGTGTACCGGACCGGCAGGCGCTTGATGATGGAGGCCGGCAGGTCCTTCGGGTCGGTCTGCCACTGCTTGCCGGTGTAGTTCTTGATGAACGCCTCGTACAGGGGACGCCCGATCAGCGAGATCCCCTGGTCGTTCAGGTTCTCCGCCTCGGAGCCGGCGAGCTCCCCCGCCTGCTCGGCGATGACGGCCCGCGCCTCGTCCGGGCTGTAAGCCGCGGAGAAGAACTGGTTGATGGTGCCCAGGTTGATGGGCATCGGGTACACCACGCCGCGGTGGTTCGTGTACACCTTGTGCTCGTATCCCGTGAACGTGGTGAAGCGGTTCACGTACTCCCACACCCGTTCGTTCGAGGTGTGGAACAGGTGCGCCCCGTACTTGTGGACCTCGATGCCGGTCTCCGGGTCCGCCTCGGAGTAGGCATTGCCCCCGAGGTGATCGCGACGGTCGATGATCGTGACCTTGGCGTCGTGCTCCCGGACGGCACGCTCGGCGATGGTCAGGCCGAACAGCCCCGACCCCACGATGAGCAGATCTGGTGTGGACACGAAGAATTCCTTCCATCAGGCGCAGGACCAGGCCACAGTAACCCAGCGGTCACCGGGACCGTCGGATACCGCCGGACGCATACCAGGGTGGGTCGGAGGTCACGTGGTTCGGCGCCGCCGGCGCTGGCCGATCCCGGCCGTCTCCACCAGGGTGCGGTAGGCCAGGCGCCGCAGGCTCCCCGGGGCCAGGCGATAGCAGCTGCGCATCACGAGGTTCCGGACACAGCCCGGCGCACTGATGATCCCGTCGGCCAGGAAGATCCGCTGCAGGCGCATGTCCGACAGCATCATCCGCCAGCCACCGCGACGCGCGAAGAGGTCCTCGTCGACCCGGTAGTCGACGAGGACATCGGGCAGATTCTCCGTGCGAGCCCCGGCCAGCAGCATCCGCTCCCACAGCCAGTAGTCCTCGAGGAACGGCAGCTCGCGGTACCCGCCCGCGGCGAGAGCGGTGGATACCCGCAGCGTCATCGTCGGGTGGTGGAACGGGCTGTGAGTGGGCAGGTAGCGGCGAATCTCGTCGTGCCCGAGCGGTCGGCGTCGCAGCGGGCCGGTGCCGCGCGGCACGGTGTCACTGAATTCCTGCATCGCGCCGCCCAGCAGGTCCAGGCGGTGCTCGGTGAACCGGGGGACCTGCAGGGCAAACCGCTCAGGGCGGCAGAGGTCATCGGCGTCTGCCCGGACGACCACGTCGGTCGGCATGGCCTCCAGGGCGTCCTGCAGGACAGGGGCGAGCCCCCGATGTCGGGGGTGTCGCAGAACCGTCGAGGGGCCGAACTCGCCGTCCGCGACTCGCCCGGCGAGGGACTCGAGCTCCGACGGGAGGGGTCCGTCAACAGCGAGCACCAGGTGGTCCGGGCGGAGGGTCTGTTCGGTCGTCGCCGATCGCAGTGCGTCCTCGGCGCGCTGCGCGCGGTCCCCCTGGTAGAGGGGCATGAGGACGCTGAACGGCTCAGTCCCCTGCACGGGGGCGGTCACCGGCCGGCCACCCGCTCGATCCGGCGCACCCGGTCGGCGGCCTCCGGGTCCGCGGCAAGGACGACCGCGCTCGGCCGCGGTGCGCGGCGCAGGGCGTCGCGGGCGCCGCGCAGGCCGGTCCCCAGCAGGTGGCCGCGGCCACGCAGCAGGATGCGCGCCCAGCCGAGCGCGGTGCGCCCGCCGTACAGGACGCGCTCGAAGCCGGTGAAGGAGGAGGACCGCAGGAGGGACCACAGGCGGTTCCGGACCTCGTAGTAGAAGCGGCCACCGGGATCGGTCTGGGCAGCGGAGAACACAGTGGTGCGGTGCTCGACGACACTGCGCGGGACGTGCACCCCGCGGCCCTCGCGCAGGAGGCGCCCGGTGTGCTCGAAATCGTCGGACCAGATGAAGTAGTCGGCGACCGGTAGGCCTAGCCGGCGCACGTCCTGGCCGTTCAGCAGCACCGAGACGTAGCTGGCGGTGCGGACGGGGCGTGCACCGGGGCCGGCAGCGGTCACCGCATCGGCCTTCTCCTCGGCACTGGCGAAGGGGCGGGGGCGGGACCGGTTCATCGGGTGCTCGCGGCCGTCGGTCCACACCGCACGCGAGGACAGCACACTGAGGCGCACCGGGGAGGCGAGCAGCGCGTCCTGCAGCGCCTGCAAGGCGGTGGGGGTGGGGACGGTGTCGTCATCCATGATCCAGACCCAGTCCGCCCGGTGATCGATCAGGGCGCGAGCGGTCCCGGCGGCGAACCCACCGGCCCCACCGACGTTGCGGGTCAGGTGCAGCACGTCGGCGCCGAGCGGATGCTCCGCGGCGAGCCTCCCCGAGGCGTCGGTGGAGGCGTTGTCCACGACGACCACGGCGTCCGGCCGGCGGGTCTGCGCCGCGATCGCGTCCAGGCAGTCCGTGACCAGGGCCTCGCGGTTGTATGTCACGACCACCGCGACGATCCGCTCCTGCTCAGCCCGGGCGTGCGGGGCGTCCTGCTGCGGGGTGTCGGTGTTCATGGGGCGGCCGGCTCCAAGCGGTGGGCGGTGAGGTCGCCTGCAGTCTACGGAGGGTTCGCGGAGGTCCGGTGAACGCCTCGCCACGCGTCCCGATCCGGCGCGGGTCGGCCTGTACTCTGTTCGCGACCCGGACCCCCGCGGTCGATGGACCATGCACCCGGCAGGACGAGGAGCCCCTGTGGAGCCCAGTGACCGCCGCCGCGGTACCTCGCGCGGGGCCCCGCACCGTCCGGCGCACCGGGCGCGGCCCGGCGGTTCCGCCCGGCCCGTGGACGCTCCCCGCACCGACAGCTCCCCCTCCCCACGCACCATGCCCCTGCCCGCCCAGGACGCAGGGTCAGCCGCGCCCCGCACCCGGGGCACTGGTCGCGGTCACGGCCACGCCGATGGTCGGGATCACGCGTCCCCGCCGCCTCAGGGCGAGCGGGACCCGCGCCCGCGGACGACCGGGTCCCATCCCGGGGGGCCGCGCCGACCGCAGACCCTTGCCCGCCGCCTGTCCCGGATTCCCCGTCCGGTGCGCCTCGGCGTAACGCTGCTGGTGCTGTGCCTCGCGCTGCTGCTCGGCTGGGGCATCGGCCTGACGGCCTGGGCGGACAGCCGCATGGACCATGTCGACGCCCTGTCCGAGAAGCCGAACACACCGGGGACCACGTACCTGATCGCCGGCTCGGATCAGCGCGCCGAGGACGCTGCCGACGGCACCGAGGGCGCCCGGGCCGACACCATGATGCTGCTGCACCGCGCGCCCGGGGGGAACGCCTACCTGATCTCGCTGCCGCGCGACACGCTGGTCGACATCCCCGGTCACGGCCGTCACAAGCTGAACGCTGCCTTCGCGTTCGGTGGACCGAGCCTGCTGGTGCAGACGGTGGAGGAGTTCACGGGCCTGACCATCGATCACTACGTGGAGATAGGGTTCGACGGTGTGTCGGACATGGTGGATGCCGTGGACCACGTGAATCTCTGCATCGACCAGGACGTCGACGATGAGCGATCCGGACTGCAGATGACCGAGGGGTGCCACGACGTCGGGGGGGAGCAGGCCCTCGCCTTCGTCCGCGCCCGCTACTTCGATCCCACCGCGGATCTCGGCCGGCAGCAGCGCCAACAGCAGTTCGTGGCCGCCCTGATGGACCGGGTGACCTCACCGGGGGTGATCCTCAACCCGATCTCCCAGGTGCGGCTCGCCGGTGCCGGCGGTGACGCCCTGACCACCGACGACGCGACCGGGATGATCGACCTGTCGCGGATGGGGCTGGCGATGCGCAGCGCCATGGGCGGCGGCGGGAGCCCGCAGATGCCGATCACCGATCCGGCCTGCCAGACGCAGAACTCCGGGGTGGCGGTGTGCACCGACGAGGCGGAGATCGACGCCTTCTTCCGCTCCATCGAGGACGGCTCCGCCCCGACCACGGCGGAGTGAGTGGGGCTGGTGACGTCGCTCGGATAACGGCACTCCCGTGCCGGGCGCGCGTGTTCATGTCCATGCGGGGCGCCGGGCGCTCGGCCGCCAGAGAGGCGCCCGACGGTCGCATGGTGCTGGGCCGATAAGTTCGAACTTTGGCGCGCTCGCCTGCTACCGTTGCGGCTATGAGCACCCCACTGCAGATGCCCGCCACCCTCGCCACCAAGCGCGGCGCCGGGTACCTCGCCGAACAAGCCGCCGAGCGCACCGTCGTCCTGACCAACCACGGCAAGCCCACCGCGATCGTGATGAGCCCCGAGCGATACGACGACCTCGAGCGGAGCCTCCGCCACGCCAGCGCGCAGATCCTCAGCGGTGTTGCCGACCTCGTCGCCGAACGCTCCACCTTCCACGACCTCGATGAGGCCCGAGAACGACTCCATGCGCGAAGGTGACCGCCTCCCCGGCGACCAGGCCGAAGTCGTCTTCACCACCGAAGCCGTGGACTGGATCGCCGACAACATCGAACACTCCCAGCACGATGCCTTCTTCGACAGCGTCGTCGCGCTGTTCGCGCAGCCCTGGGGAAAGCACACGCTCTCCAACCGCACCCGGACAGACCGACTCGCGGGCCTCAACACGATCGAAACCCTCGGCGGGGGCCATCGCGTCGTCTTCCGCTCCTCCATCTCCCCGCACGGCACCGGACTCATACAGATCCTCGCCATCGGACCCCGCGCAGCAGGCCGCATCTACGACAGCGTCAACGCACTCATCGCCAGCGGGAAGCTCACCGACGATGAGGCCCAATCCGTGTGGGACATGCTCGCCCTGTACGACCACGTGGCAGAGAAGCACGGACTCGAAGTCTGGGACTACCAGCCCGAACCCGCACCCCCGGGGCTCGTCAAGACCGTCGTCGCGTCCGGCGTGCTCCCAGCCGGGATCGCAGAAGTCCTCTCCGTGGACGAACTCAACGCAGCCATGGAGCACGGATGGGACCTCCAGACCGGCGAGGTCGACCCCGACCGGGCCCTCGCCGCCGCCCTCGACCGAGTTGCCGGCAGCGCAGACCCCACCCGGATCCTCCACGTGCGAGAAGACACCCGGTGCACCGCGCACATGCCGATCTCCGACAAGCCCTGCATCCGCCGGCGCGACCACCCCGGCGCCCACCGATCCGCCTGGTGACAGACCACCTCGTACCTCGCCGGCAGGATCGGCGTTGATGTCGTCGCTCAGCGGAAGAACATGTCGATGACGATGTTCACTGAGTTCAGCACCGATTGACCCTTGGAGCGGGAGTAGTCGGTGTACAGGATGTGCACCGGGTGCTCGCGGACACTGAGCTGGTGGCGGCCGATCTCCTCGACCAGCTCCGAGGCGTGAGCCATCCGGTTCTGCTCGATCGTGATCAGCTCGCAGGCCCGCCGCCCGATCACCCGCAGCCCGTTGTGCGCGTCGGTCAGCTTCACGCCGCTGGTGAGGT
>JAUNUA010000102.1 GCA_030538435.1 Brachybacterium sp. | reverse complement strand
CCGTCGTTCCTTCTCGGTCTTCTCGGCCTGCGCGCGGTGCTCCTCGTCCATCGCGGCCTGCAGCTCCTCGAGGCGCAGTTCCGTGGTGCCGGTGCGTTCTTCCATCGGCACGTAGGCCCGCTCGGGCTTCCCTGTGTAGATCTGACGGGGCCTCCCGATCTTCGTCTCCGGGTCGTGGATCATCTCCGACCACTGGGCGATCCAGCCGGGGAGGCGACCGATCGCGAAGAGCGCCGTGAACATCTGGGTGGGGAACCCGAGGGCGCTGTAGATGATGCCGGTGTAGAAGTCGACATTGGGGTAGAGCTTCCGCTCCACGAAGTAGTCGTCCTGCAGCGCGATCTCCTCGAGCTGCATGGCGAGGTCGAGCTTCTGGTCGTGGATGCCCAGGCGGTCCAGCACCTGGTCGGCGATGGTCTTGACGATCTTCGCGCGCGGGTCGTAGTTCTTGTACACCCGATGGCCGAAGCCCATCAGGCGGATGCCGTTCTCCTTGTTCTTCACCCGCTCCATGAAGTCGCGCGGGTCGAGGTCCGCCTGCTGGATCTCCTCCAGCATCTCCATCACCGCAGCGTTCGCTCCTCCGTGGGCCGGACCGGAGAGCGCGCCGATGCCCGCGGAGATCGAGGTGAACAGGTTCGCTTCGGAGCTGCCCACGAGGCGCACCGCGGAGGCCGAGCAGTTCTGCTCGTGGTCGGCGTGCAGGATCAGCAGCTTCTCCATCGCATCGACGATCACCGGGTCCGCGATGTAGTCCTCGACGGGGAAGCCGAAGGTCAGTCGCAGGAAGTTCTCGATCAGGGAGAGCCGGTTGTCCGGGTACATCAGCGCGTGGCCCTGGGCGACCCGGTGGGCGTAGGCGGACATCGTCGGCACCTTCGCCAGCAGGCGCATGGTGGAGACGCGCACCTGCTCGGAGTCGAAGGGGTTCAGCGAGTCCTGGTAGAAGGTCGACAGCGCCGATACGCCGGCCTGCATGACCGCCATCGGGTGCGCGTCGCGCGGGAAGGAGTCGAACATCCGCTTGAACCGCTCATCGAGCAGGGTGCGGCGCTCCACGGAGGACACGAAGTTGTCGAGCTGCCCGCGGGTGGGCAGCTCGCCGTGGATCAGCAGGTAGGCGACCTCGAGGTAGCTGGACTTCTCCGCCAGCTGCTCGATGGGGTAGCCGCGGTAGCGCAGGATCCCCTGCTCACCGTCGATGTAGGTGATCGCGGACTTGGTGTTCGCGGTGTTCATGAACCCGGGGTCGTAGGTGACCGCTCCGGTCTTCTTGCGCAGAGGCGCGATGCTGATGCCCAGATTGCCCTCCACCGCATCCACGATGGGCAGGTCGAGCTCGTGGCTGTCATAGCTGAGGGAGGCCGACGACGATGTCTGGTCCATGGTCTCTCCGTTCGGGACGTACTGCGGTATGAAGTGCGAGGTCAGGTGCTGGAGGCTGCGCTCAGGCGGCGGACCGCTTCGGCGATGCGCTCGTCCGTGGCGGTGAGGGCGATGCGGACGTGGTTCTCTCCCGCCCCACCATAGAAGATACCGGGTGCGCAGAGGATGCCGAGGTCGGCCATCCGCTCCACGCTGCTGTGCGCCGGTTCCGCGAAGGTCGTCCACAGGTAGAGGCCGGCGCTCGATGCGTCGACGCGGCCCCCCGCAGCCTCGACGGCCGGTTTCAGCTGCTCCCGACGTGCCCGGTACACCGCGCGTTGGGCCTCCGCGGCGTCGTCGTCCGCGAGGGCGACCGTCATGGCGGCCTGGATGGGCGCGGGCAGCATCATCCCTGCCTGCTTGCGGATCGCGAGCAGCTCGCCGACGAGGGTGGGGTCCCCGGCGACGAACGCGGCGCGGTATCCGGCGAGGTTCGACTGCTTGGACAGGGAGTACACGCAGAGCAGACCGGTGAGGTCGCCGCCGTTGACACGCGGGTCGAGGATCGAGGGGACGTCGTCGGTCTCCCAGGGCAGCAGCGCGTAGCACTCGTCGGAGGCGACGAGGATGCCGCGGCTGCGGGCCCAGGCGAGCAGCCGGCGCATCTGTTCGACGTCGAGCACCGCGCCGGTGGGGTTCGACGGGGAGTTCAGCCACAGCAGCCGCACCCGGTCGATGAGGTCCTCACCGGGGGTGCCGTCGGTCCCGACCGTGCCGGTCAGCGCCGCGTCCCCCGACTCGGCGAGTCGCTCGATGTCGATCGGCAGCCCCGGGGCGCCGACGAAGCGCGCCCCCATGTCATAGGTGGGGTAGGCGATGTGGGGGAACGCGACCGCGTCCCCTGGGCCGATGCCGAGCTGGAAGGGCAGGTGGGCGACCAGCTCTTTGGAGCCGATCGTCGGCAGCACCCCGTCGGCGCCGAGGCTCTCCGGGGCGGCGCGGTGACGCTGGACGAACGCGAGGAGAGCGTCCTGCAGCTCCGGGGTGCCGACGGTCGTGGGGTAGCCGGGCCGGTTGCTGGCATCGGCGAGGGCACGCTGCACGGATCGCGGCGTCGGGTCCACGGGGGTGCCGACGGAGAGATCGACGAGGCCACCCTCGTGCTGCTCGGCGCGGGTGCGGGCGGCGGTCAGGGAGTCCCAGGGGAAGGCCGGCAGGCGCGCCGCCAGGGAGTCGCGCGGGGTGGTCATCGGCGAGCGGCTGGTCATGGGCGTCGACCCGTCAGTCGTCGTGCTGCTGCGGCGGGAGCGCCTCGACCAGGGCATGGTCCTTGTCGATGACGCCCATCTTGGCGGCCCCGCCGGGCGCGCCGATGTCCTCGAAGAACTCGACGTTCGCGTTGTAGTAGGCGGCCCACTCGTCGGGGACGTCGTCCTCGTAGTAGATGGCCTCGACGGGGCAGACGGGCTCGCAGGCGCCGCAGTCCACGCACTCGTCGGGCTGGATGTAGAGCATGCGGTTGCCCTCGTAGATGCAGTCCACGGGACATTCGTCGACGCACGCCCGGTCCTTCAGATCGACGCAGGGCAGGGCGATGACGTAGGTCATGGTCGCTCTCCTCGGGAGGGTGACGATGGCGAGGGCAGACCTCATCATCTCACCCGCTGGGCCGTACCGGTGCCAGCCGGCGTGCAGGTTCGGTGAGGGTGACGAGGCAGACACCGGCCTCGCACCCAGCCATCATTGGCGTGACGGTTCCTGCCGCATCCGAGCTCACCACCCGATCGGCGTGACGCCTAGTGCCGCTTCCGTTGACATGATGCAGCGGAAAGCGTCACGCCGATGGCGCTCCGCACCTCCCGATTGCGCCGGACTTGGTGTCATCCGGACATCGACCCGTTCCATCCCCGCTCCAGTAACCGCCGTCGGACCCGCGGAACAGCGAGGTCATAGCCTCCGCGCACGTCCTCGAACACCACACGGACTTCCTCCACCCCGTGATCGCGGCGACGATCCCCCCGGCGGATGTCCAGATGCTGCTGCTCCGGCGTCAGGTGTGTATACCCGTCGTACTCGACACATACCCCGAACTGCTTCCAGTGCAGATCTGGGTCGCCGAGGTTGACACCGTCGACGACCAGGGGTTGATTTGCCGCTGGTTCCGGAAGGCCCGCGCGCAGGAAAGCCTGGCGCAGCAGCGTTTCGGCCGCGGAGTCAGCGCTCATGCGGACATCGAGCAATGCTCGACGCAGACTGCGGACCCCCCGGCCCGAGTGTTCGTCGACTCGCCGCCGCAGGTCCGCGATCGACGTATGGGGTTCAGTCCGCTCGTCGAACCGGCGCCGCGGTCGACGCACGAGGTGGTCTCCGATGATCACCATCTCGTCGTGGGTGAGCAGGGGCGCGAGGTCGCACAAGGTGCGGATCCGGTCCGTAGCACGCGCTGTCGCCCCGTGATAGAGGTGCTCCTGCGGCACGTCCCGATGCCACCAGCGAATCCCCGTGCGCCCTCGGCGTCGCCGCGACCGCGGCACGACCATGTGGACATCGATGCCGGGCTCCCACCGGTGGAACCGTAGAGGGAGCGGCAGACCCCACATTCGAGCGGCGGTGAGCCCCGCGGCGGCGACGTCGGGCTCGGCGCGGCACAGAGCGGCGACGATCGACAGTTCCGTCGGCGAGACGTCCGCCGGTGCGTGAAGGCCACGACCAATGGTGACCATATCGCTGCGCCGCAGTCGGCCCGCATCCACCCGCTCCCGTGCAGCTTCGCCAGTCGTGATGACTCGTCCCTGCACAGTGGGTGGCAGGGGGCGCGGACGTCGTGGCATGGAGTGATCGTGGCCGGTCGTGAGCTCGACACCGCCCGCCGGTCCCCAACCCGCTGGTCAACACGGTATGCGGAGCCCTTCCTCCACAATCGAGGGGCGAGGGCGGCCCGCCGCCTACTACGTGGTCCGTGCAGTCCCACGTCGACCCGGCGAAGCACGCCATCCGCGTGACGGTTGAGGCCGGATCTGCCGACAGAAGGCGACCTCAACCGTCACGTCGACGGAGATGAGAGCGACGAGGCGTCACCAACGGTCACGCGGATCACCGCGACGGCGCGGACCCAGCAAAAGTGCCACCTCCACCAACGTGGGACCGACGGGACGCCTCGCGCCAGCGGCGCCCGACCCGCGCCGCGTAGCCTGCGGGGATGGCTGGCCCGACCCCTCCCCCGCCCGACCCCACCGCGCCGCGCCCGGGCTGGGCGCCGTTCCTCACGCCGGGGACACGGGTGGTGCTGCGTTACGCGATCGACCGCGAGCACTCCCCCGGCGGCGTCGGCCGGACCGATGCGCTCGGCACCATCGAGTCGGCCGATGAGCACACCGTCACCGTCATGACCAAGCGCGGCCCCGACCGGGTTATCCGGGCTCTCGTCACCGCCGCCAAGCAGGTGCCCGATCCTCCGGTGCGTCACCGTTCCGGGCAGCGTCGTTCCCCCGGCGGCGCCTGACCTGCCGGGCAGTCACCAGGTACCCGATGCTCGCGACGGCGTGCAGCGCCACCCCGAGCCACACCACCAGTTGCGCGCCGAGCAGCAGCGATGGCACCCACGCCGCGACCGCGGCCAGCAGGAACACCCCGCCCATCAGTATCCCGGTGCGGGCTTTCCCGAGCCGCGAGACGTGCATCTGTCCCGCGAGACCTGTCCGCCCGGCATAGAGCAGCACCGCGATGTCGGCGAGCGCCAAGATCACCAGCGCCGCCCACGGCAGCAGGTCCGCGAGGGCGAGCGAGAGCACAATCCCGACCAGGCCGATGCGGTCGGCGATCGGGTCGAGCACCTCGCCGAAGCGACTGCGCTGGTTCAGGACCCGGGCGAGGGCCCCGTCGATCCAGTCCGTCGCCGCCCACACCAACAGCAGCACCACCGACACGGTGTCCGGACCGCGCACCAGCAGCACGCACACCGGGACCAGCAGCAGCAGGCGCAGCACGGTGACGGCGTTCGGTATCGTCGCCCAATCCGATGGTGCTCCGCGCCCCCGCGTCATCGCCTCTCCGGTGCCGTGTCCCGGGGAGCGGACATCTCGCGGTCACCCGTCGCCGCTGCCTCGCGCTCGGCGGTGATGCGGCGCATCCGGCCCGTCCAGTCCACCAGCAGCACCAGCAGGGGGATGCCGACGCCGATGCCCTGGACGATCCATCCGGCGTACTGCATGCGGTCGCCGATTTGGGCGGGCACCAGTACGCCACCGCCCGGCCCCTCGAGGGAGAGGATCGTCGCGACCGCACCCCAGGTGACCACGAGGATCAGCACCGGCAATCGGCTCGCGAAGGCGTTCAGCAGGAACAGCGACGCCGCGAGCTGGAACACCGCGCCGAGCAGCAGGCCCGTCGGGACCGGCACGCCGCCGAGCTCCACCGTCGCCCGGTGAATGGTGATCAGCAGCGCCGCGGAGATGACACCGAGGATCACGCCGGCTGCGATCTGCAGCAGGCGGCTGACCAGGTCTGCCCCGCGTGTTGTCACACGGCGGCCTTCGCGCGGGAGCGCAGTCGGGCACGGGCCGTCGGGTCCAGCTCGACCTTGCGGATGCGGACCGCATCGGGGGTGACCTCGACGCACTCGTCGTCGGCCGCGAACTCCAGCGACTCCTCCAGGGTGAGCTTCCGCGGCGGGATGAGGTTCTCGAACGCGTCGGCGTTGGCCGAGCGCATGTTCGTCAGCTTCTTCTCCTTGGTGATGTTGACGTCCATCTCCTCGTTGCGGGAGTTCTCCCCGACGACCTGGCCCATGTACACCTCAGAGGTGGGCTGGACGAAGAAGCTGCCGCGCTCCTGCAGGTTGATCATCGCGTACGGGGTGACCGCGCCCGGGCGGTCCGCGACCAGCGACCCGGTGGAGCGGAACTCGATGGTGCCCATCCACGGCTCGAAGCCGTCGGCGTAGGACGCGGCGATGCCGGTGCCGCGGGTCTCGGTGAGGAAGCGCGTGCGGAAGCCGATCAGGCCGCGAGCGGGCACGACGAACTCCATCCGCACCCACCCGGAGCCGTGGTTGCTCATGGTCTCCATGCGGCCCTTGCGGGCGGCCATCAGCTGGGTGACCGTGCCCAGGTACTCCTCGGGCACGTCGATGGTCATCCGCTCGACGGGCTCGGAGCGCACCCCGTCGATGTCGCGGGTGATGACCTGGGGCTTGCCGACGGTCAGCTCGAAGCCCTCGCGGCGCATCTGCTCCACCAGGATCGCCAGCGCCAGCTCGCCGCGGCCCTGGACCTCCCAGGCGTCGGGCCGCTCGGTGGGCAGCACCTTCAGGGAGACGTTGCCGACGAGCTCGGCGTCCAAGCGGTCCTTCACCTGGCGGGCGGTGAGCTTGTGGCCCTTGCCGTTCTTGCCTGCCAGCGGAGAGGTGTTGATGCCGATCGTCACCGAGATCGCCGGATCGTCGACCGTGATCAGCGGCAGCGGCCGTGGGTCGTCCGCGTCGGCGAGGGTTTCACCGATCATGATCTCGGGGATTCCGGCGACGGCGACGATGTCCCCGGGGCGTGCGGTGCGGGTCATCGGCTCGCGGCTGAGGCCCTTGGTCTCCAGCAGCTCGGTGATCTTCACGGTCTTGGTCTGCCCGTCGGCGCGGCACCAGGCGACGGACTGGCCCTTGCTGAGCTCGCCGTTCTTGATGCGCAGCAGCGCGAGACGGCCCAGGAACGGGGAGGCGTCGAGGTTGGTGACGTGCGCCTGCAGCGGCATGCCCTCGTCGTAGCTCGGGGAGGGGATCGCCTCGATGATGGTCTTGAACAGCGGTTCCACCGTCTCGGAGTCCGGGAGGGTGCCGTCGGCGGGCTGCTCGATGCTGGCGCGGCCGGCCTTCGCGGAGGCGTAGACGACGGGCACGTCCAGGACCGCGTCGAGGTCCAGGTCAACGCCGTCCTCCTGCAGGTCGCTCGCGAGCCCGAGCAGCAGGTCGGTGGACTCCGAGACGACCTCGCTGATGCGCGAGTCGGGACGGTCGACCTTGTTCACCACCAGGATCACGGGCAGCTGGGCGGCGAGCGCCTTGCGCAGCACGAAGCGGGTCTGCGGGAGGGGCCCCTCGGAGGCGTCCACCAGCAGCACCACACCGTCGACCATGGACAGACCGCGCTCGACCTCGCCGCCGAAGTCCGCGTGCCCGGGGGTGTCGATGACATTGATGGTGATGCCGTCGGTCTCACCGGCCGCCTCGGCGGACGGGCCGTTGTAGCGGATCGCGGTGTTCTTGGCGAGGATCGTGATGCCCTTCTCGCGCTCCAGCTCCCCGGAGTCCATGGCGCGCTCGTCGTGCTTGTCGCGCTCACCGAAGGCACCCCCTTGCGTGAGCATGGCGTCCACCAGGGTGGTCTTGCCGTGGTCGACGTGGGCGACGATCGCGACGTTGCGCAGATCGGTGCGGTGCTGACGGGACATGCGGGGGCTTCTCGATTCGTGGTCGGGGTGTGGGCCCCGCGCGCCCGGGTGCCTTGGTGTCCGTCCTCGCGGCGCGGGGCACACGGGGCAGGGCGAAGGTCCGACGGGCGGCGCGGCACACGCCTCGGAGCGCATACGGGCCGACCGAATTCTATCGGCCCG
>JAUNUA010000101.1 GCA_030538435.1 Brachybacterium sp. | reverse complement strand
CCTGCGGCGCGGCCGGAGCGGTGTTCGCGGGGGTGGCCTGCGCGGTGGCGAAGGAGCCGAGCACGACGGAGCCGAGCATCGCGGTGCCGGCGGCACCCTTGATGGCCAGGTTCGCGTTGAACGGGGTGACCGCGCGGCCGGGGGCGCGGTGGGTGTTGTGGAGAGCCATGGTGAGCTGGTGTTCCTTCCGGTCTTCTGACGCCGGCACAGAGGCGTCTGAGGACTGTCGTTGTTTCTTCGTTCGTCACCGGTGCAAGTCTTCGGCCGAGTGTCTGGCTCGTGGGCTCCGGCAGTGACTCCAACGTAGGAGGGCCACCAGGGGCGGGGAAAGCCGGTTGGGGAAGCTCGGCAAGGGTGTTGACCAAACCTTGACCGTCGACCCCCTTGGTCTCGCTTCCCGGGGGGCGGGCATTACGCTCGGCGCGCTCCGTACCACCTATCGTCGCAGGTGCGCGGCAGTTTCTTGGCGTGACCGGCGCCACGTCCGGAGCGTCTTTTCGACCCCTCGTGAGTCCCGGATGCGCTCCGAGCCCATCCCGGCGGCAGCTCGTCCGCGCTCCTGGAAGGTCAAGAACGCCCCCATGCGGCTGCGCTCCGGGCGCCCATCCGGCGTCGTCCCGCGGGGTGCAGGCGGGGTCACCGAGAGAGTGCGCCAGCGGCGAACAGGCCACCGGGACGTCGGGCCCACCCCATAGAGTCGACCCGTGACGAGCCATGCTGACGAAGGAGACCATCCCGTGACCTCGCAGAACATCCAGCCCCGCGATGCCCAGGGGGATTCGCCGATGGGGCTCGACGACAACGTCTACCAGCGCCTGCTGCGCGAGCGCATCGTGTGGCTGGGCTCCGATGTCCGCGACGACAACGCCAACGCCATCTGCGCGAAGCTCCTGCTGCTCGCCGCGGAGGACCCGCACCGGGACATCTACCTGTACATCAACAGCCCCGGTGGGTCCATCACCGCCGGCATGGCCATCTACGACACGATGCAGTACATCGAGCCGGACGTGGTCACCGTGGCGATGGGGATGGCCGCCTCCATGGGCCAGTTCCTGCTGTCCTCGGGCGCCCCGGGGAAGCGCTATGCCACGCCGATGACCCGCGTCCTGATGCACCAGCCGCTCGGCGGTCTCGGCGGCACCGCCTCGGAGATCAAGATCCAGGCGGAGCTCATCCTGTCGATGAAGCGACAGATGGCGGAGCTGACTGCCGAGCAGACCGGCAAGAGCGTCGAGCAGATCATCGCCGACGGCGACCGGGACCACTGGTTCACCGCCCCGGAGGCCCTCGAGTACGGCTTCATCGACAAGATCGTCGCCCGCGCGCACGACGTCACCGGCGGCGGAGGCACGGAGCACTGAGACCCGGCCCGGCCGAGTCCCCGCCCGAGCTCGCGAGCACTACCTCACCTGACAAGGAGCATTCCGTGACCTTCGATCCCCGCATCTCCCCGGCGATGCCGATGGCGCAGGCGAACCTGCCCGGTCCCGCCCACGCCGTCGCCTCACCCAGTTCTCGCTACGTGCTGCCGCAGTACGAGGAGCGCACCGCCTACGGCTTCAAGCGCCAGGACCCGTACACCAAGCTGTTCGAGGACCGCATCATCTTCCTCGGCGTGCAGGTGGATGACGCCTCGGCCGATGACGTGATGGCGCAGCTGCTGGTGCTGGAGTCCCAGGACCCCGACCGCGACATCATCATGTACATCAACAGCCCCGGTGGCTCGTTCACCGCGCTGACCGCCATCTACGACACCATGCAGTACATCAAGCCCGATGTGATGACGGTGTGCCTGGGGCAGGCGGCCTCGGCCGCCGCCGTGCTGCTCGCAGCCGGCTCGCCGGGGAAGCGGCTCGCGCTGCCCAACGCCCGGATCCTCATCCACCAGCCCGCCATGGGCGGTCAGGGCGGCGGCCAGGCCTCGGACATCGAGATCCAGGCGAACGAGATCATGCGGATGCGCGACTGGCTGGAGGACACGCTGGCCCACCACACCGGCCGCGCCAAGGAGGACATCAGCCGCGACATCGAGCGCGACAAGATCCTCACCGCCCAGAGCGCACTCGAGTACGGCCTGGTCGATCAGGTCCTGGAGTCCCGCAAGGACCCCCGCCGTCAGCTGGGCGCCTGATCTCGTGACCCGGACGGGACGCGGTGCGCGTCCCGTCCGGGCGAGGTGACCTGCTGTAGGTTGAACGGGCATCGGCCCCGCGCTCCAGCGGGACCGCGTCACACACGAGTCGGGGGAGAGGACGGGCATGGCACGCACCAGCGACGGCGCCGACGTGTTCAAGTGCTCCTTCTGCGGAAAGTCGCAGAAGCAGGTCGAACGTCTGATCTCGGGTCCCGGGGTGTACATCTGCGAAGAGTGCATCGAGCTCTGCAACGAGATCATCGCCGAGGAGATCCAGGCCGCGCAGCCCGTCAGCGAGGAGCGCACCCGCCTGCCGCGCCCCCACGAGATCTTCGACTTCCTCGAGGGGTACGTCGTCGGCCAGGAGCCCGCGAAGAAGGCCCTCGCCGTGGCCGTCTACAACCATTACAAGCGGATCCGCGCCGAGGAGGACGCTGAGGACACCGGCCCCACCTCCCCCCGCCGGGCCGAGTCCGGCCCGGAATCCGAGCGTCGGAGCGTGCGCAGCGCGCGGCATCAGGACGAGGAGTCCGAGGCGCCGGACCCGGTTGAGGTCGCGAAGTCCAACGTGCTGCTGGTGGGTCCGACCGGCTGCGGCAAGACGTACCTCGCGCAAACCCTTGCGCGGCTGCTGGACGTTCCCTTCGCCATGGCTGATGCCACCGCCCTGACCGAGGCGGGGTACGTCGGCGAGGACGTCGAGAACATCCTGCTGAAGCTGCTGCAGGCCGCCGACTACGACGTCAAGCGCGCCGAGCGCGGCATCATCTACATCGATGAGGTCGACAAGATCGGCCGCAAGGCGGAGAACCCCTCGATCACCCGGGACGTCTCAGGCGAGGGCGTGCAGCAGGCCCTGCTGAAGATCCTGGAGGGAACGGTCGCCTCGGTGCCGCCGCAGGGCGGCCGCAAGCACCCCCACCAGGAGTTCATCCAGATCGACACCACCAACGTGCTGTTCATCGTGGCGGGTGCCTTCGCGGGCATCGAGGACATCATCGGTGGACGCATCGGGAAGCGCGGCATCGGGTTCGGCGCGGAGCTCCACACCCCCCTGGAGGAGGCGGAGATCTACTCGAAGATCCTGCCGGAGGATCTCCTGAAATACGGGCTGATCCCGGAGTTCATCGGACGCCTGCCCGTCCTGACGAGCGTGACGAGCCTGGACCGCGCGGCGCTCATCCAGATCCTCACAGAGCCGAAGAACGCGCTGGTCAAGCAGTACCAGAGGATGTTCGACCTCGACGGCATCGAATTGGACTTCGAAGCCTCCGCGCTCGAGGCGATCGCCGAACGCGCCATCGAGCGCGGCACCGGTGCCCGCGGCTTGCGGGCGATCCTCGAGGACGTCCTGCAGCCCGTGATGTTCGACGCCCCCTCCCGCGAGGACATCGCGAAAGTCGTGATCACCGAAGGTGTGGTCACCGCGGGGCGTGCCCCGATGATGCTCACCCAGGGTGAGGCGGGGGCCGACGAGCGTCGGGCAACCCGCAGCGCGTGACGCCTGCGCCCGGGACACCAGCGAGGACGACGGAGCGGCCGATGACCGACACCCCCACCGACGCGGCCCCCACCACCGCGGAACAGGCCGTCGCGGCGCTCGTTGCCGAACGGCAGAGCATCGACAACATCGACGCCGCCCTCGTCCACCTCCTCGCCGAGCGCTTCCGCCACACCCAGCGGGTGGGTCGCCTGAAGGCCGAGCACGGTCTTCCGCCCGCCGACCCCTCCCGGGAGGAGCAGCAGGTCGCCCGGCTGCGGAGCCTCGCCGACGACGCCGGGCTCGACCCGGTCTTCGCGGAGGCCTTCCTGCGATTCATCGTCACCGAGGTGATCCGACACCACGAGCAGATCCGCTCCGGCGAGGACCCCGACGACGCCTGAGACACCCGGGACGGCGATTTCAGCAAGCCGGGACACGCATAAATCTGACCGGTAGGGGTGCATCGCCGCAGGTCGGAGGCCTCTTTCCGGACATTCTGCGAGAGACGCCGATGGTAGGCTCGGTCACATGGCGCGTCTGAACTTCCTCGAATGGCCGGTGGTCCGGCAGCTGCGGGGTCACGACATCACCGGTCGCGGTGAGGCCGTGATCTCCCAGGCCACTCGCGACATCACGGCTCGCACCACCACGGCGGACAAGGTCGTCCAGTCGGTGTGCCCGTACTGCGCGGTCGGCTGCGGGCAGCGGATCTTCGTCAAGGACAACAAGGTGATCCAGATCGAGGGCGATCCGGACTCCCCGATCTCCCGGGGCCGCCTGTGTCCGAAGGGCGCCGCGAGCGAACAGCTCGCGAACTCCCCGCGGCGCGTCACCACGGTGAAGTACCGCGCCCCGTACGCGAAGGACTGGCAGGACCTCGACCGCGAGACGGCGATGGACATGATCGCCGACCGCTTCCTGGAGGCCCGCCGCAATCACTGGGAGGACACCGACGAGAACGGTCGGCGCCTGAACCGGACGATGGGCATCGCCAGCCTCGGCGGTGCGACCATCGACAACGAGGAGAACTACCTCGCCAAGAAGCTGTTCACCGCCGCGGGCGCCATTCAGATGGAGAACCAGGCCCGCATATGACACTCCGCCACGGTTCCCAGTCTGGGAGCCTCGTTCGGTCGCGGTGGAGCGACGCAGTACCTGCAGGACATGGCCAACGCCGACTGCATCATCATCCAGGGCTCGAACATGGCCGAGGCCCATCCGGTGGGCTACCAGTGGGTGATGGATGCGAAGTTGAAGGGCGCGCGGGTCATCCACGTCGACCCGCGCTTCTCCCGCACCTCCGCGAACTCCGATAAGTACGTCGGGATTCGCGCCGGCTCGGACATCGTGCTGCTCGGTGCGCTGATCAACGCCGTGATCAGCAAGGGCCTGTACTTTGAGGAGTACGTCAAGCTCTTCACCAATGCCTCCTCGATCATCAACGACGAGTACGTCGACGCCGAGGACCTCGAAGGCCTGTTCTCCGGGTTCGACCCGGAGAAGGCCTCCTACGACATGACGTCGTGGGCGTACAAGGACTCCTCGCTGGACGGCAAGGACACCGCGCCGCGCCCCGAGACCGACACCGGGGACGGCGAGTCCTCCGGTGAGGCCCACGGCGCCGGCGGACCCCCGCTGGAGCACGGGCTCCCTGCACGCGATGAATCCCTCGAGGACCCGCGGACCGTCTTCCAGATCCTGAAGCGCCACTACGCGCGCTACACCCCGGAGATGGTCGAGCAGACCTGCGGAATCTCCCGCGAGGACTTCGACTACCTGCTCGAATCGATCGTGCAGAACTCCGGCCGGGAGCGGACCACCTGCTTCGCCTACGCGGTGGGCTGGACCCAGCACACCGGTGGCGCCCAGTTCATCCGTACCGCCTCGATCCTGCAGCTGCTGATGGGCAACATGGGACGCCCCGGCGGCGGCATCATGGCGCTGCGCGGTCACGCCACGATCCAGGGCTCGACCGACATCCCCACCCTGTTCAACCTGCTGCCCGGGTACCTGCCGATGCCCAAGGTCGGGGACCACGACACCTTCGGGGAGTACGTGGACTCGATCGGCTCGAAGACCCAGAAGGGCTTCTGGGCGAACTCCGAGACCTACGCGGTGAACCTGCTGAAGGCCTGGTGGGGGGACGCGGCGACCGCCGACAACGAGTGGGCGTATGAGTACCTGCCGCGCCTGTCCGGCGCCCACGGCACGTACCAGACCATGATGCGGATGCTCGACGGCGGCGTCGACGGCTACTTCCTGCTGGGGCAGAACCCCGCGGTGGGCTCCGCCAATGGCCGCATGCAGCGCCTGGCCATGTCGAAGCTGAAGTGGCTGGTCGTGCGGGACTTCTACATGATTGAGTCCGCGACCTGGTGGAAGGAGGGCCCGGAGATCGAGTCGGGGGAGATGCGCCCCGAGGACATCGGCACCGAGGTCTTCTACCTCCCGGCCGCGAACCACACCGAGAAGGCCGGCTCCTTCACTCAGACCCAGCGACTCGTGCAGTGGCGTCACCAGGCGGTGACCCCGCCCGGGGATGCCATCAGTGAGCTCGAGTTCATCTTCGAGCTCGGCAACCGCATCCGCGAGAAGCTGAAGGACTCGACGGACCCGCGGGACCGCGGCCTGCTCGACCTGACGTGGGACTACCCGCTCGACGAGCACGGCGAGCCGGACCCGGAGGCCGTGATCAAGGAGATCAACGGCTACCACATCGGCGGGGAGGACGACGGCAAGCCGCTCAACGCCTTCGCGGAGATGAAGGACGACGGCTCCACCGCCGGTGGCTGTTGGATCTACTCCGGGGTCTACGCCGACGGCATCAACCAGGCTGCCCGCCGCAAGCCCGGAGCCGACCAGGATCAGGTCGCCGCCGAGTGGGCATGGGCATGGCCGGCGAACCGCCGCATCCTGTACAACCGCGCCTCCGCCGACGCCGAGGGCAAGCCCTGGAGTGAGCGCAAGGCCCACGTCTGGTGGGACGAGGGCGAGGGGAAGTGGACCGGCAAGGACGTGCCCGACTTCCCGCCGACGAAGGCCCCCGATGACCCCGGGGATCCGACCAAGGGCGGGCCTGCCGCGCTCGCCGGCAACGATGCGTTCATCATGCAGCCCGACGGGCGGGGATGGCTGTTCGCTCCCGCCGGGATGGTCGACGGGCCGCTGCCCACGCACTACGAGCCGGTGGAGTCCACCGTCCCGAACCCGCTGTACCCGCAGCAGGCGAACCCGACGCGGGTGAGCATCGAGGACGAGGACAACATGAACGCGCCGGGGATCACCGGGGAGGGCGCCTCCTCCGGGGTGTACCCGTACGTCTTCACCACCTACCGGCTCACCGAGCACCACACCGCTGGTGGGATGAGCCGCTTCCTGCCCTACCTGGCGGAGCTGCAGCCGGAACTGTTCTGCGAGGTCTCGAGGGAGCTTGCCGAGGAGGTCGGACTGGAGAACTACGGCTGGGCGACCCTCATCACCCCGCGCGCCGCGATCGAGGCGAAGGTGCTGGTCACCTCGCGCGTCAAACCCATTCGGATGGGCGACCGCACGGTCCACCAGATCGGCATGCCCTATCACTGGGCGCAGGGCACCGAGGCCGTCGTGGCAGGCGACAGCGTCAATGACCTGATCGGGGTGAACATGGACGCCAACACCCAGATCCAGAACTCCAAGGTCACCGCCGTCGCGGTCCGTCCCGGGCGTCGCCCCCGCGGTCCCGCTCTGCGGGAGCTGGTGGAGGAGTACCGGCAGCGCGCCGGGGTGTCCCCGGCCACCGGTGACGAGCCGATCACGGCGCCCGACTTCCCCGAGGGGACTCTCACCGAGCACACGGAGCATCTCGAACCGCACGGTGGTGAGCTGCAGGAGGTGCGCCGCGACGCCGGCACCGCCTCCCACGACACCGGGTACCCGCGCGGGAGACGCCGCCGCGATGACCAGGAGAGGGACCGATGACCCGCAGTAGGACCGCGCTGGACCCGGCCATCGTCGCCGGGTGGGAGCACGATCACCCCGCCCGCAAGGGCTTCTTCACCGACACCTCGATCTGCATCGGCTGCAAGGCCTGCGAGGTGGCGTGCAAGGAGTGGAACATGCTGCCGATGGACGGCCTCGGCATGACGGGGGAGTCCTACGACAACACCACCAGCCTGGGTGCCAACACCTGGCGCCATGTCGCGTTCGTCGAGCAGGGCCCGGAGGAGATCGCCCGGGCGCGGGCCGAGGGGGCCCGCCTGGTCGATCTCGGTATGCCGACCCTCAGGTCCGCGGTCGAGTCGCCACCTGCGGCCCCGGGCCGGCCACCGGTCGACCTGCCCGAAGGTCCCGCGTCCGATCTGTTCTCGTCGGGGGTGCCCGCCGGGT
>JAUNUA010000100.1:1519-8041 GCA_030538435.1 Brachybacterium sp. | reverse complement strand
GCATCTCCCGCAGCGACCGCGGGGTGAGCAGCGCGTCCTTGCACAGGACCTCCCCGGCAAACGTCGCGATCGCGCCCGCTGTCGCCCAGAACCCGGTGGCCGCTGCGAGCGCGTGGGTGGGGATCTGCTCGACCGCCCGGCGCTCCCCGTGCAGAGCCGCGGTGTGACCGGCGGCGAATCCGTCCAGGTCCTCGGGGCCCGCCGCGTCGGTCGGGAGATCGGGGCCGATGGGGGCGGCGCCGACGGGTTCCAGCACCAGCTCGGTGACGGCTTCGGGGAACGGCCGTCCGGTCACGTCCTCGATGACGAGGCCGAGCAGCCCGTAGCCGATGTTGGAGTACTGCAGGTGCACGCCGGCCTCCCCCTGGACGGCGCCGTTGCGCGCGATCGTCAGCAGCTCCTCGCGGCTGGGGAACGGTCTCGCGAGCTGCCACCAGGTGGAATCCGCGGAGTCGCGGGAGAGGCCTGCAGAGTGGGAGAGCAGGTCCCGCAGGGTGCGGTCGGCGACGGGGGAGTCGGCGAGCTCGGCGACGCGCTCGCCGAGCCGGTCGTCGAGTCGAAGCCGCCCCTCGTCCACGAGACACATGATCGCCAGCGCGCAGAACATCTTGGAGTGGGAGGCGATCCGCAGCCGGTGCGTGGTCGCGAGCGGGATGCCCGCCGGTTCGTCGGCGGCCCCGACGGCGACCTCCGCGACCAGCTCGCCCTCGTGCCAGATCGCGGCCTGCAAGCCGGTTTGGCGACGGGAGGTGCGCACGTCCTCCAGCCAGTCCGGGAGGATCGCCGCGACGCTCTCCACGGCCGCGCGGTCGATCCGCGTCCTCGGGTCCGAGGTGGCGGTGACCGGGGCGGCCGCGGTGGTCGCGGCGGTGTCGGGGGCGTTCTCGGCGGAGGGGTGGACGGCGTCGGACACGAGGCGATGCTCCTTCGGATCGGGGTCCCCTCGATCCTAGGCGTGACTGTCCTCTGACCGGGGTCAGTCACAGAGCAGGGGAGGGGCAGCGCCCGAACCGGGGAGGGGGTCGGCTGCGGTGGTCCGCGAGCACCGACCACCCCCGACCGGCATCAGTCGGCGTCTACGCGCTGGCGACCTCCGCGGCCGTACAGCGCCAGCTTCACCAGCTCGGTCGCGAGGAACACGCCGATGCCCACCAGGGTCATCACCGCGATCGCCCCGATACCCAACGGCGCGGTGTTGAACAGGGCCTGCAACGGCGGCGCGTAGATGAACGCGAGCTGCAGCAGGGTCAGGATCCCCACCACCAGCCAGGCTGCTCGGTTGTTCAGCCACACAGCGGGCCGCAGGCTCGAGGACTCCAGCGCCTTCACGTTGAACAGGAAGAACACCTGGCAGATCACCAGAGTGGTGGTCGCGAGCGACCGCGCGGCCTCCATCGGCATCCCCTGGTCGACCACGATGCGGAACGCGGCGATGGTGACACCCGCGATGAGCGCGGAGACCACGGCGATCTGCACCACGTGCCGCCACCCGACGATCGAGGAGCCGGCCTTCTCCGGCGCGCGCTGCATGATGCCCTTCTCCGCGGGCTCGAAGGCGAACGCGAAAGCGAGGGTGATGGAGGTGACCATGTTGACCCACAGCACCTGCAGCGGGGTGAGCGGCAGGGTCCACCCGGCGAGCACGGCTACCAGGATCACGGCGGACTGGGCGCCGTTGGTGGGCAGCAGGAACACGATCGCCTTGCGCAGGTTGTCGTAGATCCGTCGGCCTTCTTCGACGGCCGTCTCGATGGTGGTGAAGTTGTCGTCGGCCAGGACCACCTCGGCGGACTCCTTGGTCACCTCGGTGCCCTTGATGCCCATGGCAACGCCAACATCCGCGCGGCGCAGGGCCGGGGCGTCGTTGACACCGTCACCGGTCATCGCGACCACCTCGCCGCGCGCCTGCAGGGCCTTCACGAGCCGCAGCTTGTGCTCGGGGCTGGTGCGGGCGAACACGTGGTGCTTCTGGACGAGGTCCTCCAGCTCCTCGTCGGAGGCACCTTCCAGATCAGCGCCGGTCAGCGCCCCCTCCCCGTCGTCGATCCCCATCTGACGGGCGATGGCGGTGGCGGTGCCGGCGTGGTCACCGGTGATCATGGTGACCGTGATGCCGGCCTCGCGGCACACGCGCACCGCCTCGATCGCCTCGGGTCGCGGGGGGTCGACGATGCCGACGATCCCGAGCAGGGTGAGGTCCTCTCCGAGGGAGTCGATGGTGAGGGAGTCGCGGTCCGTGTCGGTCGCCTCGCGGGTCGCGGCGGCCAGAACACGCAGCCCCCGGTCGGAGAGCTCGTCGACGTGCCGCTCCCAGGTTTCGCGGTCGAGGTCCACCTGTTCGCCGTGCGCATCGAGCTGGTGGCTGGCGCGGTCCAGCAGCCGGTCCGGGGCGCCCTTCACCAGCACCAGCGTGCCCTCGTCGCCCAGGTCGGCGGTGGTCGCCATCAGCTTGTTCTCGCTGGAGAACGGCAGGGTCGCGCGGCGCGCGTCCTGGTCCGCCTGGTAGTCGAGCTTGCGGGCGAAGGACTGCAGCGCCCCCTCGGTGGGCTCACCGACGATGGTCCACTGGTCATCGTCCCCGCGGACCAGATCGGTGTCGTTGGCGAGGCTGAGGGCCTCCACCAGGCGGCGCAGCCCCGGCACATCGTCGAGTCCGAGCGTCTCCCCGTCGCGGGTGACCTCGCCCTCCGGGTCGTAGCCGGCGCCGGAGACGTCGAGCTCCCCGGCGGCGAGCACCGCGTGCTCGACGGTCATCTCGTTCTTGGTGAGGGTGCCGGTCTTGTCCGAGCAGATGGTGGTGACCGCGCCGAGGGTCTGCACCGCCGGCAGTTTGCGGGTGATGGCATTCTTCCCGGCCATCGTCTGCACGCCGAGCGCCAACGTGATGGTGATCAGCGCCGGCAGGCCCTCCGGGATGGCGGCGACGGCGAAGCCGACGGCCGACAGCAGCAGCTCGCTCCAGTCCCAGCCGTGGGCGAGCCAGCCGATCAGGACCAGCACCACCGACATCACCAGCACGATGCCCGACAGCCACAGGGAGAACCGGGCGATCTGCCGGGACAGCGGCGTCTCCAGAGTCTCGACCTCGCTCATCATGGTTGAGATGCGGCCGAGCTCCGTGTTCGCGCCGGTCCCGGTCACCACGCCCGTCGCAGTTCCGGAGGTGATCATGGTGCCGGAGTACAGCATCGAGAAGCGGTCGCCGATCCCGGCGTCCTCCTCGACGGGATCGCTGGTCTTCTCCGCCGGCACCGACTCGCCGGTCAGGGCGGATTCCTCGGCCGCGAGGTCGCTCGCCTGCAGCAGCCGGAGGTCGGCGGGCACCTTGTCCCCGGCGGAGAGTCGCACGATGTCCCCGGGGACGATGCCTTCCGCGTCGACCGTGGACCAGGAGCCGCCGCGGCGGACGCTGGCGCTTGGGGAGAGCATGTCGCGGATGCCCTCCAGAGCCTTCTCCGCCTTCCCCTCCTGCACGAAGCCGATCGTGGCGTTGATGACCACGACCAGCAGGATGACGATGGTGTCCACCCAGTGCTGCATGACGGCGGTGAGCGCCGCGGCAGCGAGGAGCACGTAGATCAGCACGTCGTGGAAGTGCCGGAAGTACCGCACGATCGGGGAGTCCTTCTTCCCCTCCGGCAGTTTGTTCTCGCCGTGTTCCTCGAGGCGCTGCTCGGCGTCGCGGCCGCTCAGCCCTTCCCGGGGATCCACCTCGAGCTTCTCCAGGACCTCCTCGGCGGGGCGTGCGTGCGCGGCACCGACGAGTCCGGCGGTCTCGCCGTCCGGGGCGGTGGTATTCGTGGTGCGGGTGGGCTCGGAAGCGGTGTCGGTGCTCAGGAGATCTCCTCGCGTCGCGGCGTGCGGGCCGCGTCGGCGAGGCGGCGACCCGGGCAACATGCTAGGGACGCGACCTGGGCGAATGCCGGGTCCATCGTCCTGGGGGACAGGCATCGTCCCTGTTCAGGGTCGTGGTGTGGATACGATCACCCGGTGAGACCGTTCGTGCTGATCGCCACGCGCGCCGAGGACGAGGCCGCCGACGCCGAGTATGAGGCGTTCCGTCGGCTGGGTGGTCTGCGCGAGGACGAGCTGCTCCGGGTGCGCCTGGAGAGCGGCCCGATGCCCGCCCTGGACGTGGCGGAACTCTCGGGGGTCATCGTCGGCGGGTCGCCGTTCTCCACCTCTGACCCGGTGGAGAAGAAGTCACCGACTCAGCGCCGCGTCGAACGCGAGCTGCATCATCTGCTGGACCGGGTGATCGAGGAGGACACGCCGTTCCTCGGTGCATGCTTCGGCATCGGCACCCTCGGTGTGCACCAGGGGGCGCGGGTCGACCGCACCTACGGTGAACCGATCGGCGGGATCCCCGTGACCCTCACCGAGGAGGGTCTGGCGGATCCGCTGCTGCGCGCCGCGGACCTCGGGCCGCGGTTCACCGCGTTCGTCGGCCACAAGGAAGCGGTGCGTGAGCTGCCCGAGGGGCCGGTGCTGCTGGCGCGCGGGGACGCCTGCCCGGTGCAGATGTTCCGGGTGGGACGGCGGCAGTACGCCACCCAGTTCCACCCGGAGCTCGACGTCGACGGGATCGTCCAGCGCATCCGCATCTACCGCGACGCCGGCTACTTCTCCCCGGACGAGATGGACGACCTCATCGAGCGGGTCCGTGCGGTCCAGGCCCGCGAGGTTCCGCGCCTCGTCGGCGCGTTCGTGGAGCTGTTCGCGCGCTGACCCGCCGTCGGCACCGAATGCCCAGTTCGCGCACCTGACGTGCATATCCTGTGCCGGTGGCCCGCTACACGAACCAGCAGGTAATGCAGCGGCGGCGCATCCTCGCCGCCGTGATCGCGGTCACCGTCCTCGCGCTTGTCGCCTCCTGCGGCACCCTGGTCGTCCAGCGCGTCGTCGGCGCGCTCGCCCCTCCCGGGTCGACCTTCGCGACTCCCCGCAACGCCGACGACGACGCGATGAGCATCGACCGCACCCCTCCCGAGGCCGCGGGGCGCACCCAACTGCCCGAGGGGATCGTGCTGGAGGACGGGGAGGAGCTCGGCATCGACGTCTCCGCCCACCAGGGCACCGTCGACTGGCCGCAGGTGCACGACGCGGGCGTCCGCTTCGCCTACATCAAGGCCACCGAGGGCTCGAACTTCCAGGACGACCAGTTCCGCCGCAACTGGGACGGCGCACGGGACGCGGGCATCACCACCGGCGCCTACCACTACTTCACCCTGTGCTCCCCGGGCGCCGACCAGGCCCACGACTTCCTCGCGGCGGTCGAGCCCGATGACACCGCGCTGCCCCCGGTCATCGACCTCGAGTTCGACGGCGCGTGTGATGCCCGCCCTGAGGCGCAGCGCGCCACCGCCGAGATCGACGACTTCATCCGCATCGTGGAGGACGCCTGGGGCCGCAAAGTGGTCCTCTACTCCTCCTCCGAGTGGCGCGAGCACTACGGCCTGCCCGATGACCGCAACCGGCCGCTGTGGCTGTACGACGACCAGGGCCGACCGGACGGGGACTGGTCCGTGTGGCAGGTCCGCTTCGACGCCGAGATCGCCGGGATCGACGGGGACGTGGACCTGGACGTGATCCGCCTGGAGCACCTGCGCGAGAAGGCGATCATCGACGACCCGCCGGACGAGGACACCGAGGAGACACCGTGAGCACGGACCGGATGCGGGCGCTGGTGACGGGCGCCGCCCATGGGATCGGCGCCGCCTGCGCCGCCCGCCTCGCCGCGGACGGGGCCGATGTGGTGGTCGCCGACCTCGATGACGACGCCGCCCACGTAACCGCTCGCGCGCTCGAGGGGCCGGGCACCCACCACGCGGTGCATCTCGATGTCACCGACGGCGACGACGTGTCCCGGGCGGTCGGGGAGGCCGCGGAGCTGCTCGGCGGGATCGATGTGGTGGTCGGCGTCGCCGGGGGAGCCGACGGGTGGGGCGGTATCGACGCGGAAGACGACCAGATCTGGTCCGCGACCATCGAGCTGAACCTGATGGGTGCGGTCCGCACCTGCCGCGCCGCCCTGCCGCACCTGCGGGCATCGCAGCGTCCCGCGATCGTGCTGATCTCCTCGGTGAACGCCCTGATGGATTTCGGTGGTCACGCCTACTCCGCCGCGAAGGCCGGGGTGCTCGCCTTCACCCGCAATCTCGCGGCGGACCTCGGGGGAGAGGGGATCCGGGTGAATGCGGTCGCCCCCGGCACCATCCGCACCCGCCACTGGGAGCCCGGGGACCTGGAGAAGATGCAGCCGCTGTACCCGCTCGGTCGGGTCGGCGAGCCGGAGGACATTGCCGCGGCGGTCGCGTTCCTCACCGGGCCGGACGCCTCGTGGATCACCGGGCAGGTGCTCGCTGTCGACGGCGGCGTCACGCTGCGTGGCCCCGGCCCGGAGCGTCGCGCCCACTGAGCCCTCGATGCAGCGAGCGGCGCGCCAACTGAGCCCGGGACGCAGTGAGTGCCGCACCTCCGGGGTCCGGGATGCAGCGAGCGCCGCGCCCGCGGGTGGGTCGC
>JAUNUA010000100.1:0-1509 GCA_030538435.1 Brachybacterium sp. | reverse complement strand
AGCCGGGGGCCGGGACGCCGCGCGCGCCGCCCCCCCCCGGGGACGCGGCGAGTGCCGCGCATCCTGGGGCCGGGCCGCAGCGAGCGCCGCCCCCCCACGGGGACGCGGCGCTCGCGGTCCGCTCGGCCAGCGCGGGCGGGGCGGGTGCTCAGGCGAGAGAGCTCAGAAGTCCGCCTCGGCGGGGTCGGCGCCGATGCGTCCGTCGGCCCGGTCCAGATCGTCGATCTGCTGGATCTCCTCCTCGGTGAGGGTGAGGTCCTTCGCGGCGAAGTTGGAGATGATCCTCTTCGGGGTCACGGACTTCGGGATCACGACGTTTCCGATCGCCAGGTGCCAGGCAATGATGACCTGCCCCGCATCGGCGTCGTGCGCCTCGGCGATCTCGGTGATGACGGGGTTCTTCAGGATGTTCCCGCCCTGGCCGAGCGGCGACCATGCCTCGGTGCGGATGCCCCGCTCCTCGTGGAACGCCCGCAGTGCGCGCTGCTGGAACTCCGGGTGCAGCTCGATCTGGTTGATCACCGGTGTCACACCGGTCTCCGCGATGATCTCCTCGAGGTACTCCTGCGGGAAGTTCGAGACACCGATCGCCTTCGCCTTGCCCTGCTTCTGCAGCTCGATCAGCGCCTTCCACGAGTTCAGGTACTCCCCGCGGTGCGCGCTCACCCAGTGGATCAGGTACAGGTCGACGTAATCGGTGCCGAGCTTCGCGAGGGAGGCTTCCAGCGCCTGCAGAGCAGATTCGTAGCCCTGGTCCTCGTTCCACAGCTTGGTGGTGATGAACAGGTCCTCGCGGGGCACCCCGGCGGAGACGACGGCCCGGCCCACGCCCTCCTCGTTGCCGTAGATGGCGGCGGTGTCGATGTGGGTGTACCCGGCGCGGATGGCCTGGTCGACGACGTCGGCCGCGACCTCGTCCTCGACCTGCCATACGCCGTAGCCGAGCTGGGGGATGGTGGATCCGTCATGGAGGCGGACGGTGGACACTGCGGACATTCTTCTCCTTCGTCGATCGCGCCCCGGAGTGGGGCGGCTCAGGTGCTCCCACAGTAGGAGCCGACGCTGGGAGAAGCTCGGCGCGTCGGTGACCGGGTGGGTGGCGCACCCTGGTCAGGAGGGGTTTCGGCCGGTGATCGGCGAGGCGACGTAGGTCTGTCCGCACCCACTCGTCGGCACCGATCGACTACCATTCCGCGCAATGCCCGGAAGCCCCGCGCGCGGTAAGAGCCCCGCACGCCGCGGCTTCGATGCACCGGACCAGGAGAACGACGTGGCAGACGACCGCCCCCAGCGCGAGGATCAGGGGCCCGACGAGGACCTGGAGCTCGAGGAGACGCAAGCGATGCAGCCCGTCGCCGACAGCCCCGGCCCCGACCGCGCCGATGCTGAGGATGCCGACGCAGCCGGCACAGGCGATGCTGACGTTGCCGGCGCTGCGGAGGGCACCGACGCAGCGGAGGGCGACGCGAATCGCGCTACGGGCGGCGTCGACGCGGTCGAGGGCGATGC
>JAUNUA010000099.1 GCA_030538435.1 Brachybacterium sp. | reverse complement strand
TGCAGGGCGACTGTGCGTGGGTGCGCGGGGAGGCAAGCGGATTGTGTGTGGGAGCAGGCGGTGAGCCGGGGGCCTGCTGGGACGTAGGCCGGAGGGTGACCGGGGGTGGGCTGGTCAGAGGTGCAGGGGCAGCGGACGCTCCGGGCGACGTGCCGCCGCACCCAGGCGCGAGTGTCCGGATTCCGTGCGTCTTTTGCACGGAATCCGGTCACTCGACGGGGAAGGCGGGGTCGTGAGCCGTGCGAGGCGCCAGGCGACAGGGATGGCGGAGTCGTGGGCCGTCCGAGGTGCCGGGCGCCGTGCCTGGCGACTGGAGGGCGAGGTGGCGGGACGGTGTGCCAGGCGCCGTGCCCGGCGACGCGTCACTCGTCCTCGTCCTCGTTCCACTCGCGGTCTTCGTCATCCCACTGCACGTTGCGCTCCCGGGCGTTCTCCAGCGCCCGCGCCGCCTCCTCCCGCGAGGCGTAGGGGCCCATCAGGTCGGAGCCGTGGGACTGGCGCCCCTCCTCCACCTGGTGGGTGACGATGTTGAAGTAGTACTCCGCCATGGTGGTCTTCCTCTCCGCGGTGGGCCCGTCCGTGCGCGCGCCCGTCTGAGAAACTGGTGATCATGACTGTAGATGACCGCTGGATCCGTCCGCAGGGGCGCGCAGAGCTGACCCCGGGGACGATCGGCCCGCGCCGCGAGGTGCCCACCGCGATCGACCGCCCCGAGTATGTGGGGAAGTCCGAAGCGGTCTCAGACTCCGGGCCGCGGGTGCAGACCCCGGAGGTCATCGAGCGGATGCGCGAGGCTTCCCGCGTTGCGGGCCTCGCCCTGCAGGCCGCCGGGGAGGCCGCACGGCCAGGCGTCACCACCGACGCGATCGATGCGGTCGTGCACGACGTCCTCCTCGAGCACGGGGCCTACCCCTCCACCCTCGGCTACCTCGGCTACCCGAAGTCGTGCTGCACGAGCCTGAACGAGGTGATCTGCCACGGCATCCCGGATGACACCGTGCTGCAGGACGGCGACATCCTGAACGTCGACGTCACCGCGTACCTCCACGGCGTGCACGGCGATACCAACGCCACCTTCCTGATCGGTGACGTCGACCCTCGACTGTCCGAGCTCGTCGACCGGACGGATGAGGCGATGTGGCGCGGCATTCGCGCCGCCCGCCCCGGCCGCGAGGTGAACGTGATCGGCCGCGTGATCGAGAAGTACGTGGGCCGCTTCGGCTACGAGAGCGTGCGGGATTACACCGGCCACGGCATCGCCGAAGGCTTCCACAACGGGCTCGTGATCCCCCACTATGATTCTGCGCCGATGTTCGACGACACCATCGAAGAGGGCATGACCTTCACGGTGGAGCCGATGGTGACGCTCGGCTCGCAGGCCTGGGAGACCTGGGACGACGGGTGGACGATCGTCACCGCGGACCGCTCGTTCACCGCGCAGTCCGAGCACACCTTCCTCATCACCGCGGACGGTTTCGAGACCCTCACCGAGATCTGAGACACTTCTGCACTATCGGAGCGCGTTCCTGCGCCCCCGCGACACACCACACAGGAGTGGATCATGGCCAAAGAAGCGTTCGGCATCGACATCGGCGGCAGCGGCATCAAGGGCGCGCCCGTCGATCTGAAGAAGGGCAAGTTCGCGGCCGACCGCCTGCGCATCCCCACCCCTCAGCCGGCGACCCCCGATGCGGTCGCGGACGTCGTCGCGGAGATCCTCGAGGCCTTCGATGTCGCCAAGGACGTCCCCGTCGGGGTGACCTTCCCCGCGATCATCCAGCACGGTGTGGCGAGGTCCGCCGCGAACGTCGACGTCTCGTGGATCGGCACCGACGTGGATGCTCTGCTCACCGAGCGCACCGGCCACGACGTGTTCGTGGTCAATGACGCCGACGCCGCGGGCATCGCCGAGATGGAGTTCGGTGAGGGACGGGACCGCGAGGGTGTGGTCATGATGACGACGCTCGGCACCGGGGTCGGCACCGCGCTGTTCGTCGACCATGTGCTGGTGCCCAACACCGAGTTCGGGCACATCCCCTTCCAGGGCGAGAGCTATGAGCGCTACGTCGCGGATTCTGCGCGTGAGCGTGCGGAGCTGGACTTCCCCGAGTGGGCTGAGCGCCTGCAGGGCTACTACGAGCTGCTCGAGCTGCTGTTCAGCCCGGACCTGTTCATCGTCGGCGGGGGTGTCTCCAAGAAGCACAAGAAGTTCCTGCCGCTGTTGGAGCTGAAGACCGAGATCATCCCGGCCGGCCTGAAGAACGAGGCCGGCATCATCGGCGCCGCGGTGCTCGCCCGGGCAGAGGTGAAGCAGGCCGTGAAGGCGAAGAAGAAGGCGGACAAGGCCGCCCGCAAGGAGTCCGCGAAGCGCGAGGCCGCGAACAGCTGAGGATCCTCGCGCAGCGCTAGGTGAGGGGACCAGTCGGCCTGTAAGCCGGGTTCTGTGATCGGCAGTCATCCATCTCGGATCGCCGTTGCCGACGACCTCCAGCGGTCCACCCGGGGACTCGGGCCGGCGCCCTCACACGTCCCCTGTCTGACCTTGCTCCCGGTGGGGTTTACCGTGCCGGCTCCGTCACCGGAGCCGCGGTGGTCTCTTACACCACCCTTTCACCCTTACCGCTGCCACATAGGCGGCCGCGGCGGTCTACTTTCTGTGGCACTGTCCCGCGGATCGCTCCGGGTGGGCGTTACCCACCACCGTGCCGGATGGAGCCCGGACTTTCCTCGACCCCGATTCCTCGGGGACGCGACTGCCCGGCCGACTGGTCCATCCCCGATTCTACGCGGGCCGCTGTCCCACCAGGTGCCCGAAGTCGGGCCGGGGGTGCGGAACCTCTCGTGCTCTGCGGTCACGGATCGCGCCCTGGCCTCACACAATGGTGGGGTGCTGATTCTGCTACCACCCTCGGAGACCAAGACCCGCCCCGATGCCAGCCGGGACGTGCTGGATCTCGCGACCGTGGCGTTCCCGGCGCTCACCGAGGCCCGCTCGACGATGCTGCGGGCGGCGCAGCGCACCGCCGCCACCCGCGATGGCGCCGCGAAGCTCGGGGTGCCGGCCTCCTCTCCGGAGCTCACGGAGCGGATGGCGCATCTGGAGGCCGAACCCGTCGGCGCCGCGCTGGAGGTCTATGCGGGGGTGCTGTTCGACCAGCTCGACCCCGCTACCGCTATCGCCCCGGACAGGCGGGTGCTGATCCAGAGCGCCCTGCTGGGCGTCGTTGACGCTGCCTGCGACCGGATCCCCGCCTACCGACTGTCGGCCGGGTCGACCGTCTCACGCCTCGGCACGGTGGGCACCTGGTGGGCGCCGCGGCTGCGCCGGGTCGCATCAGATCTGCAGCGCGAGCTCGCGGATTCGACATCCCCGGTAGTGATCGACTGCCGCTCCGGGGCGTACCGCTCGATGATGCCGCTGCGCAGCAGCAGTGCTGTTCAGGTGCTGGACGTCTCCCCCGTGCAGGAGCAGGACGGGCGGCGGAAGGTCATCTCCCACGACGCGAAGCGCTACCGCGGGTGGGTGACGCGGGTGCTGCTGGATGCCCCGACGCCTCCGTCCACGCCCGACGAGGTGGTCGATCAGCTGCGCGCCGCTTTCGACGCCACCCTCGGGGTGGAGCTGGATGGTCACCGCCTGGTGATCATCGACCGCGTGAGCTGACCCCGGCGACGGGGTGAGCGGCTCAGACCCGTCCGGTCCAGGGGTCGGTGCTGTGCTCGCTGATCACCACGTCGAGACCGGGCAGTGCCTCGATCAGGAGATCCGCGGCGAGCGGCAGCCACAGGGCCTCGCTCGCGGCGTGCGCGACATCGACCAGTGCGGGGACCGCCGACGGATCCGCTGCGGACTCAAGGTGCTCCAGCGCAGGGTGATGGCGCAGGTCCGAGGTGATGTACACATCCGCCCCGGACGCAGCGGCCACGTCGAGGAAGGAGTCCCCGGCGCCGGGGCACACGGCAACGGTGCGCACCTCGCGGTCCGGATCCCCGGTGTGGGCGACACCGCGGGCGGTCGCGGGGACGAGACCGGCGACGGTTCGGGCCAGCTCGCCGACCGTGGTCGGTGCCCGCAGCTCGCCCACCGCACCGAGTCCGACCAGGCGCGAGCCGTGCGCGGCCTCCGCGGACGGACCGTCCTCCCGGCCAGGCACGAGCGGGCGGGCATCCACCAGGTCGAGGGCACCGATCCAGGCGCCGACAGTCCCCCGGCTGGATCGGTCGACGTTGGTGTGCCCGCACCACAGGGCCACGCGCTCACGGATCAGCGTGGTGACCACGCTGCCCTTCCCGTCATCGGCCGGCAGGAAGCTCGCGCCGCGCAGCAGCAGAGGGTGGTGCGTGACGAGCACCTGCGCCCCCACGTCAGTGGCTTCGCGGGCGGTGGCGAGGGTCGGGTCGACGGCGAGCAGCACCCGCGTGACCGGGGCATCGCGCTCCCCCAGCACCAGACCCACCCGGTCCCAGTCTTCCGACCAGTGCAGCGGATACGCGCCCTCCAGCACGGCGAGCACGTCACGCAGCGAGTGGTGGGTTGTGGCGCCGGTCATGCCTGCCGCCCGCGGCTCTCGATGAGCGCCGCCTGGTAGGCCTTCCACGCCATCACCACGCACTTCACGCGGCCGGGGAACTTCGAGGCGCCCATCAGGGCGACGCCGTCACCGATCAGCTCCTCGTTGCCGGGGTCCTTTCCGCGCGAGGCCATGGACAGCTCGAAGCTGTCGTGGATCTCCGTCGCGTCCCGGATGCTCCGACCGATCAGCAGGTCGGCCATGATCGAGGCGGAGGCGCGGGACATAGCGCAGCCGGTCGCGTCGTAGGAGAGGTCGGCGATCTCCGCGTCCTGGCCGCTGCCCTCGAGGTGCAGCCGCAGGGTGATCTCGTCGCCGCAGGTGGGGTTCACGTGGTGGACCTCGGCGTCGAACGGTTCGCGCAGCCCCGCGTGGAGGGGCCGTTTGTCGTGCTCGAAGATGATGTCGGTGTAGAGGGATGTCAGGTTCATGCTCGCTCGAATCGTCGGAAGAAGTCGATGACGAAGCCCATCCCGTCGATCAGGGCGTCGACGTCCTCCTCGCTGGTGTGCACGGAGAAGCTCGCGCGGGTGGTTCCGGGAACCCCGAAGCGACGATGCAGCGGCCAGGCGCAGTGGTGCCCGACGCGCACCGCAATGCCGCGGGAATCCAGGACCTGTCCGACGTCGTGGGGGTGGCGGCCCTCCAGGGTGAAGGCGACGGCGCCGCTGCGCTCGGGTCCGGCACCGGGCCCCAGGATCTGCACGCCGGGCAGGTTCTCGAGGCCGTCGATGGTGCGGGTGGTGAGCGTCTGCTCGTGGGCGGCGACGCGGTCCATGCCGAGCGCGTCGAGGTAGTCGCAGGCGGCGGCGAGGCCCACGGCCTGGGAGATCATCGGGGTGCCCGCCTCGAACCGGGCCGGCGGGTCAGCGAAGGTGGTCTGTTCCATCGTGACCAGTTCGATCATGGACCCACCGGTCATGAACGGCGGCATCTGGGCCAGTAGGTCCGCGCGGCCCCACAGGCCCCCGATGCCGGTCGGACCGAGCATCTTGTGGCCGGAGAACGCGGCGAGGTCGACGCCGAGGTCCGGCAGGTCGATCGGCATGTGCGGCACGGACTGGCAGGCATCCAGCACGGTGATCGCCCCGACTGCCCGGGCCGCCGCCGCCAGCTCCCGGATCGGGTTCACGGTGCCCAGCACGTTCGACTGGTGGGCTAGGGCCAGCACCTTCGTGCGTTCGGTCAGCAGCTCGCCGAGGTCCGAGAGGTCCAGATGGAAGTCGTCGCCGACGGGGATGTACCGCAGGCGCGCCCCGGTGCGGCGGGCGAGCTCCTGCCAGGGCACCAGGTTCGCGTGGTGCTCCATCTCGGTCACCAGGATCTCGTCACCCTCGCCGACGCGCAGAGCCTCCGGCACCTGGATGTTGCCGACGCGCCCATCGGGACCGGCGGAGCCGAGAGCGTGCGCGACGAGGTTCAGCGCCTCGGTGGCGTTCTTGGTGAAGACCAGCTCATGGGGATCCGTGGCGCCGATGAACGACGCGACCCGCTCCCGGGCCGTCTCATAGGCGTCGGTGGCGGCGTCCGCGAGTTGGTGCGCCCCGCGCTTGACCGCAGCGTTGTCCGTCTCCAGGAATCGCTGCTCCGCCTCGATCACGGGGCGGGGGCGCTGACTCGTCGCGCCGGCGTCGAGGTACACCAGGCGGTGGCCGTCGGCCATCGGCCGCTCGAGGATCGGGAAGTCGGACCGAAGGGCCGCGGGGTCGAGGGGGAGGGTGCTCGAGACCATCGCGCCAGTATAGGAACGACGCCTGGCCGCAGCCCGGGTGGACGTGCTCACCCCCACTGCTCGGGAGCGGTGGGACGGTGCGCCATCCCGGGCTCCTGTCCGGCGAGAGAGGGGGGCCGGGGCGGACGCCGTGCGGCGCGCACAGCGACCGCGTTCGCGACCGAGATCAGAACCAGTCCGATGATGTCGACGGCACCCAGACGCTCGGACAGGATCACCGCCCCGGCGAGCGCCGCGCACGCCGGGTGCATGCTCATCAGGGTCGAGACGACCGACAGCGGCAGGCGGCGCAGCGCGAGCACGTCGGTCGCGTACGGCAGTGCGGAGGACAGCACTCCCGCCAGGACGGCAAGACCGAGCAGGGTCCAGGTGACCCGATCGAGATCCAGGGTCAGAAGCGCGATCGGGGTGAGGACCACCGCGGAGGTGGCGGCGGCGACCGCTGACGGGGCGAGACCCCCCAGTCGTATCCCGGCGGCCTTCGACGCCGCGAGGTAGGCCGCCCAGCCTGCCGCCGAGAGCAGACCGTAGGCCGTGCCGAGCAGCGTCGCGGTCCCAGCGGGTCCGGTCACGCACAGCATCCCGAGGAAGCCGACCACAGCGCAGAGCCAGCCGATCCGGGAGCGGGCGGCGAGGACGGACAGGGCAAGCGGTCCCAGGAACTCGATCGTGACGGCGAGTCCGACGCCCATCTCGCGGATCGCCCCGTAGATGGCGAGGTTCATGGTGATGAGCGGGACAGCGACCAGCACGCCCCACCACAGGTGCCGCCGTGGGGCGCGTCGCAGGTCCGTCGCGGCGAACGGCAGGTGGATGAGTGCCATCACCAGTTGGCGGATCGCGACCACGGCGGGGATTCCCAGGCCTGGCAGGGCGAGGGCAGCGAAGCTCGCCCCGACCTGTGTGGAGGCAGCGCCGGTGGCGACCAGCGCCACGCCCGCGGCGCCGCGGCGGTCCGGCGCATCGGAGCCTGCGGGAGCGCCTCCCGGACTGCCCTCTGCTGTGCTCATCGGTCACCTCCCCGGTGGTGATGCGGGATTTCTCCTGCCTGGCCACCGTAGTGTCCGTCGGGGTTCCCCTTCCCGGGACGTCACAATGGGGGCATGGATTTCGGATTCGGCACCATCCTGCTCATCGCCATCGGCGCGGTCATCATCGGCACCCTGGTGGTGAACCTGGTCTTCCTCGGCCGACGGTTCGGCCGCGGGGGTGGCCGCGAGCATGAGCAGGTGGAGCCGAGCGAGGAGCGCCGTCGCACCCGCAACTGGATCGTTGTGGGACTGGTGATCGTCATCATCGTCTTCGGGCTGTGGCTGGTGCTCCAGACCCCCTGATACTGGGCGCATCCGACGCCCCCGCCCCGGGCTGTCCGGGAGGGGACGTGAGATGCGCTCCGCTCCCCCGCTGTTCCGTGGACGCACAGTGGACCACCACGGGAGAATGATGTGCTCGCCGGCCCCGCCGGCGCCCCGGTCCCGACAGCGCGATCGCCGCCGCGTCCCCGCCACCACCTGACCTCGCGAAGGAGGCTCGCATGCAGATCTTCCTGTGGATCATCGCCGGCGCGCTGCTCGCGAACGTCGTGGTGGCCCTCATCGTCATCTCCCGGCGACCGGGACACAACCGCTGGCTGCTCGGCGCGCTGCTGACCGGCACCACCGGTGCCGGCGTCGCCGCCGTCCTCGCGGCCCTCTCCGGGGACGACGGAACCGGTGCCCGGATGCTGGACGTGGCCCTCGTGCTGGTGGCCCTTGCCGCTGTCAGCACCACGGTCCGCGCCGCCCAGCGCTACGAGCGGGACGACGCCGTCGACCCGGACTCCCGCGCGCAGGGCGGGGTGTGAGCCGATGGACGTTCTTGCCCTCCTGTTCGATGCGGCAACTGTTGTGCTGCTGCTGATCGGCCTGTTCTTCTTCACCGCCGGGACCG
>JAUNUA010000098.1 GCA_030538435.1 Brachybacterium sp. | reverse complement strand
GCGAGCCTCGCTGGTCGCGGTCCTGGGAGGATCGGCGGTCGCGTCCGCGCTGGTCGCGGTCCTGGTTGTCCCGCCCGTCGCGATCCCGCTGGTCGCGGTCCTGGCCTTCGCGGCCGGAGCTGTCCTCGCGGTCCTCACCGGAGCGGTCCGGCAGGGCGATGTCCTCGACGCGGCGGGGCTTGTCGCGACGGTCGCGTCGGTCGCGGCCCTCGCGCTCGTCGCCGGACGGCGCCGATGCCGTCGGCAGCTCGATCCCGAGGTCGGGGCTCGCCGCATCGGACGTCGCGGGCGGGGCGGAGGTGGTCGAGGATGCTGCGGTGGTCTGTCCGCCGTTGCGGATCGCCTCGATCAGCTCGCCCTTGCGCAGGCGGCGTACGCCCTTCATGCCGAGCTGGGAGGCCATCGCCTGCAGCTCGGGAAGCTTCTTCGACTCCAGCGGCGTGTTCGCGCCGGTGTCCGTGGGAGTGTCGGTCACCCGATGTCCTTCCTGGCAGGCCATGGCCTGCGGGGGTTGTCCTGCGGTCATCCGTCGCGTTCGCCGCCGCGGAGGTGCGGGAAGGCGGTGCGAGCGGACCCGTGTGCGCCGTCGGGGTCCCGGTGTGCCGGGGAGGCGGGGAGCCGGGGACGGCTATGAGGGTGGTGCGCCAGTGTGGTGCTGCGGCCGCCGCGGCCTCTGCCCTCGCGGGAACCCGGTCTGCGGGCATGTCCGAGGAGAAAGAGGGGATCGACGGTTCCGGCGGTCGTGAGGAAGCTCTGGGTGCGAGGCCCGCTCTGCGGGGCGCACGCAGTGCCGTTCACGTCGACGAGCCGAACGCTCAGGGCGCTGCCGAGCACGTGTACCGGACGCGCGGCGAGCCTACCACAGCGTGGCACCGGTCCTGGCGAGCCCGGCGCGAGCGAGCGACCAGTCCGCCGGGGAGCCGACAACGCGGCGCACCAGCGGGGCCAGTCCGGCGTCCGCGCCCGCGAGAACCACCACCGACGGGCCGGCACCGGAGATCGCGGCGGGGTACCCCTCGTGGCGCAGCACACGGACCAACTCGACGCTCTCGGGCATGGCGGGAGCGCGGTACTCCTGGTGGAGCCGGTCCTCGGTGGCGGCCATCAGCAGGGTCGAATCGCGGGTGATGGCGTGGACGAGCAGGGCGGAGCGTCCGACCGCGAAGGCGGCGTCCTGGTGAGGGACATGCTCGGGCAGCAGGGAGCGCGCGGCGCGTGTGGACAACTCTGCGGTGGGGGCCAGCACCACCGGGGACAGGGCGGTGTCCGCCGGGACGGGCAGGGGCACGGTGCGGGCGCGCTCCCCGTCCATCCAGGACAGTGCCACACCCCCGTGAAGGGCGGGGGCGGCGTTGTCCGGGTGGCCCTCCATGTCGGTGGCGAGCTGCAGCACCGTCGCGTCGTCGAGAGCCTCCGGGGAGGCGAGGAGTCCGCGCGCGAGCAGCAGACCGGCGACGACGGCGGCGGCGCTGGAACCCAGTCCGCGCCCGTGGGGGATGCGGTTGGTGCAGTGCATCCGCACGCCCACTTGCGGGGCGCCGGCATGGTCGAGACCCACCCGCAGCGCGCGCAGCACCAGGTGCTCCTCGCCGGTGGGCACCGATCCGGCGCCCTCGCCGTATACGGCGATGTCGACGCCGCCGGGACGAGCCTCCATCTCGATCGTGTCGGCGATCCCCAGGGCGAGGCCCAGCGCGTCGAAGCCCGATCCGAGGTTCGCGCTGGTGGCGGGGACGCGCACCGACGCGGTGCTGCGGGTGATCCTCACGCCGGTCCTCTCACAGGCCCAGGGCGTCGGCCGCCGCGTTCACGTCCGCATCGATCGTGGTGGGCGTCAGGTCACGCTGGGCGAGGGCGGTGTCGATGTCCTTCAGGCCGTTGCCGGTGACGGTGACCACGACGGTCGACTCGCGCGGGACCTCGCCGCGCTCGGCCTGCTGCAGCAGACCGGCCACACCGGCGGCCGATGCCGGCTCGACGAAGATCCCGACCTCGGAGGCCAGCATGCTCTGGGCAGCGAGGATCTGCTCGTCCGTGACCGCGTCGATGAGTCCACCGGAGTCGTCGCGGGCCGCAGTCGCGAGCCCCCAGGAGGCGGGGGCACCGATCCGGATGGCCGTGGCCACGGTCTCGGGGTCGCTGATCGGCCGGCCGGCGACGAACGGGGCGGCGCCGGCAGCCTGGAAGCCCCACATGGCGGGGGCGCTGGTGACCAGACCCTTGTCGCGGTACTCCCGGTACCCCATCCAGTACGCGGAGATGTTGCCGGCGTTGCCGACCGGCAGCACGTGGACGTCCGGGGCATGTCCGAGCGCATCGACCACCTCGAACGCGGCAGTCTTCTGGCCCTGCAGCCGGTACGGGTTCACGGAGTTCACCAGCTCCACGGGGAAGGATGCATCGAGCTTCCGCGCGATCTCCAGGCAGTCGTCGAAGTTGCCGCGCACCGCGATCAGCTGCGCGCCGTGGACGATGGCCTGAGCGAGCTTCCCGGCGGCTATCTTCCCCTCCGGCAGCAGCACCGCGCAGGTGAGGCCCGCGCGGGTGGCGTAGGCGGCTGCCGAGGCGCTGGTGTTGCCGGTGGAAGCGCAGACGACGCTCTTCGCGCCGTCGCTGACGGCGCGGGACATCGCGGAGACCATGCCGCGGTCCTTGAACGACCCTGTGGGGTTCGCCCCCTCCACCTTGATGTGGACCTCGGCACCGACCTGCTCCGAGATCTCGGGAGCGAAGACGAGGGGGGTGCCGCCCTCCCCGAGGGTCAGCAGGGTGTCGTCGTCGCTGAAGGGGAGGTGCTCGCGGTACTCCGCGAGCACTCCGCGCCAGAGGTGTGCCATGCGGCCAGTCTGTCACGGGCGCGGCGGCTCATCGCCGCGCGTCTCATGAGGTCCTGGTCGCATCCTCTCCCTCGACCCGCAGCACCGAGTCGAGACCCAGCACGGTGGAGGTGGTGGAGAGGTCGTCCAGTGCCGCGGACATCGCCGCCTCCGGCGCGCGGTGGGTGACGATCCCGATGCGAGCACGCCCCTGCCGGGCCTGTTCCTCGCCGCCGACGGGCGTGGTGATGGGCTCCTGGTGGATGGTGGCGATGGAGATCCCGTGGGCGGAGAAGGTGCCGGCGACCTGAGCGAGAACGCCGGGGCGGTCGGTGACGGTGAGGGCGACGTAGAACGCGTTGCGCACCTGGTCGATGGGGGCGATGGGCAGCTCCGCGTAGCGGGACTCGCGCGGGCCGACACCGCCGTGCAGGCGCTGACGGGCCACGGTCACGAGGTCCCCGAGGACTGCGGAAGCGGTAGGGGCGCCGCCCGCGCCCTGCCCGTAGAACATGAGCGACCCGGCGGCCTCAGCTTCGACGAACACGGCGTTGTACGCCTCGGAGACGGAGGCCAGCGGGTGGCTCTCGGCGACCATGGCCGGGTAGACGCGAGCGGAGATGCGCTCCCCGTCGCCATCGTCGGTGCGCTCGACGATGCTGAGCAGCTTGATGACGCGACCCAGGCGCGCGGCGGCCTCGATGTCCTCGGCGCTCACACGGGTGATGCCCTCGCAGTGGACGTCGGCCAGGCGCACCCGGGTGTGGAAGGCGAGGGAGGCGAGGATGGAGGCCTTGGCGGCGGCGTCGTGCCCTTCGACATCGGCGGTGGGGTCCGCCTCCGCGTACCCGAGCTCCTGAGCGCGGGCGAGGGCCTCGTCGAAGTCGGCGCCGGTGCGGGTCATGGAGTCGAGGATGAAGTTGGTGGTGCCGTTCACGATCCCGAGCACCCGCTCGATGCGGTCCCCGGCGAGGGATTCGCGGATGGGGCGCACCAGGGGGATCGCGCCGGCGACGGCGGCCTCGAAGTGCAGATCGACCCCGGCGGTGTCGGCTGCCTCGTAGAGCCGCACCCCGTCCTGGGCGAGCAGTGCCTTATTGGCGGTGACGACGCTCGCGCCGTGCTCCATCGCCTCCAGCAGAAGGGTGCGGGCGGGCTCGATGCCCCCCATCACCTCGACGACGAGGTCCGCGTCCCGGACCAGGGAGGTCGCGTCCTCGGTCAGCAGGTCGCGGTCGATGTGGGGTCCGCGGTCGCGGTCCAGGTCCCGCACCGCGATGCCTGTCACCTGCAGGGGGGCGCCGATGCGGTGGGCGAGGTCCCGGTCCTGCTGCAGCAGGAGGCGCAGGATCTCGGTGCCGACGGTCCCGGCGCCGAGGATGGCCACGCGCAGGGGTTCGTGGGGGGTGCTCATGGGTCGCAGTCCTTCACAGGGGGCAGGGGTGACAGATGCAATGTATCGGGGTGACGGCCCCGGGTGACGCCGCGTGAACGCCTACGTCACGGAGCACTCAGCCCTGATCCAAAGACAACAGGTCGTCGACGGTCTCGCGTCGGATCAGGGGGCGGATCACTCCGTCACGGACGGCGACGACGGCGGGCCGGGGCACGTGGTTGTAGTTCGAGGCCAGCGAGTAGCAGTAGGCGCCGGTCACGGGCACGGAGATGAGGTCGCCGCGCTGGACGTCGCCGGGCAGGTACTCGTCCTTCACCACGATGTCCCCGCTCTCGCAGTGGCGTCCGACGACCCGCACCACCGTGGGTGGGGCATCGCTGACGCGGGAAGCGAGCAGACAGGAGTAGTCCGCGTCGTATAGGGCGGTGCGCACGTTGTCGCTCATCCCGCCGTCCACGGCGACGTAGACCCGGTGCCGATCCCCGCCGAGCTGCACGTCCTTCACCGTGCCGACGGTGTAGAGGGTCTGCGTGGAGGGTCCGGCGATGGCGCGGCCCGGTTCGAAGCCGAGCATCGGCACCTCGAGGTCCAGGTCCGCGCACTCGGTCTCGACGATGTGGGCGATCCCCGCGGCGAGCTGCTCCGGGGTGGAGGGGGTGTGCTGGGTGTTGTACATGACGCCGAACCCGCCGCCGAGGACGATCTGGCCGATGCTGTGCGCGAGGTCCTCCTTCACCTGGCGGACCAGGCGCAGCACGCGCCGCGCGGCGACCTCGAAGCCGCTGACATCGAAGATCTGCGAGCCGATGTGGGAGTGGATGCCCAGCAGCTCGAGGGCGTCCTGCGCGTCCAGGGTGCGACGGACCGCCTCCAGGGCGTCCCCTGCCGCGAGGGAGATCCCGAACTTCTGGTCCTCGTGGGCGGTGGCGATGAACTCGTGGGTGTGGGCCTCCACCCCGGTGGTGATGCGCAGCAGCACGGGGGCGCGTGTGCCGGCCTTGCGGGCCAGCCGGGCGATGCGGTCGATCTCCTCCAGGGAGTCCACCACGATCCGGCCGACGCCGACCTCCAGCGCCCGACGGATCTCCTCGTCGGTCTTGTTGTTGCCGTGCTGGGTGATCCGTTCGGCGGGGAAGGAGGCGCGCAGCGCGACGGCGAGCTCCCCGCCGGTGCATACATCCAGGCCCAGGCCGTCCTGGTCGACCCACCGGGCGACCTCGGTGCACACGAAGGCCTTCGCGGCGTAGGACACATGGGCGCCGGCCAGGGGCGCGAAGGCGGTGGCGAAAGCGTCGCGGAAAGCGCGCGCCCGCTGCCGGAAATCGACCTCATCGACCACGAGCACCGCGGTGCCGATCTCCTCCGCGATCCGGGAGACGCTCACCCCGCCCACCTCGAGTGCGCCGTCGGGACCGCGGCCGGTGGTGGCGGACCACAGGCCGGGGATGAGGGCGTTCACGTCCTCGGGGTAGGGCAGCCAGCTGGGGCTCGCATCGTTGCCGTGCAGGGCACCGGCCTCGTGGGCGCGCATGGCACATCTCCCGTCTCGTCGTCTCTCGCTGTCCTCCGCAGGTCCCGCGGAGAACCCGCCTCGCACCCTAGGCGAGACGGCGCCTGCCCCACCGCGTCGTCCCAGGTCACGGGAGGGCCGTGCACCCAGGTGGTGATCGATCCCACTTGGTAGCCTCAAGGCGGATCATCCGCCGCTGAAGGAGGCCGCCGTGCCCACGCACGAACTCGTCGTCGTCGCGAACCGACTGCCCGTGGATGTGACCGTCGCCGAGGACGGTTCGCTCTCCTGGGTGACCAGTCCGGGGGGTCTGGTCACCGCGATGGAATCGGTGATGCGCACGGTGGACTCGGGTGCCTGGGTGGGGTGGCCCGGCTCCCCCGGCCAGGAGCTGGATCCCTTCGAGGCCGACGGGATGCACCTGTATCCGGTGACGCTGACCGCTGAGGAGGTGGAGAAGTACTACGAGGGGTTCTCCAACGGCACCCTGTGGCCCCTGTATCACGATGTCATCGCCGACCCCGGGTTCCATCGCACCTGGTGGGATGCGTACGTGGAGGTGAACCAGCGCTTCGCTACCGCGGCGGCCGCGGTCACCGAAACCGGCGGCACCATCTGGGTGCACGACTACCAGCTGCAGCTGGTCCCGGCGATGATCCGCGAATCGCGTCCGGATGTCCGCATCGGGTTCTTCAACCACATCCCCTTCCCGCCCTTCGAGCTGTTCGCGCAGTTGCCCAAGCGCAACCAGGTGCTGCGGGGCCTGCTGGGCGCCGACCTGGTGGGCTTTCAGCGCGAGCGGGACTCCCAGAACTTCCTGACCTGCGTGCGCCAGCTGCTGGGCTACCACACCTCCCAGCACGTGGTGACCGCCCCCGGCATCGGCTCCCGGCCGTCCCGGGAGGTCAGTGCCCGCACCTTCCCCATTTCCATCGACACCGGCTCGGTCGGAGAGATGGCCGCGGACCCGGACGTGCAGCAGCGGGCGCGGGAGCTCCGCGCGGAGCTGGGGGATCCCCGGAAGCTGGTGCTCGGCGTGGACCGCCTGGATTACACCAAGGGCATTCAACACCGGTTGAAGGCGTGGGGGGAGCTGCTCAGCGACGGCACCGTGGACCCGCACGAGGTGACGATGGTGCAGATCGCGACGCCCTCACGGGAGCGGGTGGATGCCTACCGGCAGCTCCGGGACGAGGTGGAGCTCGCCGTCGGCCGCATCAACGGCGATCATGCGCCGATCGGTCGGCCCGCGATCTCCTACCAGCACCGCTCCTTCGACCGTCGTGACATGACGGCGCTGTTCATGGCGGCCGACGTGGTGCTGGTGACGGCGCTGCGCGATGGCATGAACCTGGTCGCCAAGGAGTACGTCGCGTCTCGCCCCGATGAGAAGGGGGTGTTGGTGCTCAGCGAGTTCGCGGGCGCCGCCGACGAACTGCGGGCCGCGATCCTGGTGAACCCCCATGACATCGATGAGCTGAAGACGGCGATCCTGCAGGCATTGGCGATGCCGGAGGCCGAGCAGCAGCTGGCGATGCGGTCACTGCGCCGGCAGGTGGTGGATCATGACGTGCAGGCGTGGGCACGCGACTTCCTGGAGGAGCTGGAGTCCACCGAGGTGCGCGAGGAGGACACTGCCGGTCCCCGGATCCGACTGGCCGACGGGGAGGACACCACTCCGGAGCAGCTCGCCGCAGCACTATCGGACTTCGTCGCGACCCCCCGGATCTTGGTCGCCTCCGATTTCGATGGGGTCCTCGCCCCGATCGTGGAGGACCGTGACGCGGTCCAGGCGCGCGAGGGGTCGCTGTCGGCTCTGCGGGAGATGACGGGCCTGGATGGGGTGAACGTGGCGCTGGTGTCCGGGCGTTCCCTCGCGGATCTCGATGCGCACACGGGGATGCCGAGCTCTGTGGTCCTGATCGGCAGCCATGGCGCAGAAGTCGGGGCGCTGCCCCCGGACATGGACGCCGGAACCCTGGACGGTTCCGCACTGACGATGGACGAGGAGCGCGCCTCGGTGCTCGCCACCATCACCGAGGAGTTGGAGCGGATCGCCCTGAAGTACCCGGGTGCGGAGGTCGAGCGGAAACCCGCCGCCGCTGTGCTGCACACCCGCCGCGCGCGCGGCCGCGGCGCCGTGAACGCTACGGAGGACGCCCTGGAGTACGCGCGGTCCCTGCCGGACACGACCGTCACCCCCGGCAAGGAGGTGGTGGAGTTCTCGGTGATCGACACCTCGAAGGGAGCTGCGATCCGCACCCTCGCTCGGGCGTGCGCGGCCGATGCCTGGCTGTACCTCGGGGATGACGTCACCGACGAGAGCGTCTTCGCGATCGCGGGGGACAACGATGTGGCGGTGAAGGTGGGTGGCGGCGCGACAGGCGCGTCCTACCGGGTCGACGGCCCGGAGGAGGCGGAGAACCTCCTGCAGCAGCTGCTGCGTCAGCGCCGCGAGGCCTGAAGACCGCGAGCGCCCTCGACAGGATTCGAACCTACGACCTTCTGCTCCGGAGGCAGACGCTC
>JAUNUA010000097.1:6033-8264 GCA_030538435.1 Brachybacterium sp. | reverse complement strand
CGATCCGATCTGGAGGACATCGTGCGGGCGTGCCACACGATGTCCGCGACCGTGAGTGGCCTGTTGGAGCTCGCCCGCGTCCATGCCACCTCCCGACCGGAGACCAGCAGTGTCGAGCAGGTGCTGGCGGCGGCCACCGCTCACCTGGACGGGGACACGGGAGTGGTCGTGGACATCGCGGCGGAGGCGGCAGCGGGGTCGACGGACGAGAAGATGCTGTTCGCGTTGCCGCGTGATCTCGCGGTGCGGGCCCTTTCCCCGGTACTCGCGAACGCGATGCGTCACGCGAGGTCCCACGTGGCCATGCGGGCTCGCTCGGAGGGTGGTCAGGTCTTTGTCGAGATCACCGATGATGGCCCGGGGGTGGATGACGGGGAGGTGATCTTCCGTCCCGGGCACTCCGGGAGCGGGGGTAGCGGTCTCGGCCTCCCGCTGGCCCGGCGCATCGCCCGTACCGTCGGCGGCGATGTCGTGCTGCTCCCTCCAGGTGACGGGGCAGGAGCACGATTCGAGGTCCGCCTGCCGGGTGCTCGGACACCCCCGGACAGCACGGGCCGCGCGGGGGTGTAACAGCGCTCACTGACCACCGCCCCGCTTCACCCCGGTGCCCGACGGGCGTGACATCCTAGGGCTGTCCGGGCGCGCGACGCCCGCCCACTGGTCGATCCTTCGAAGGAGCGCGCATGTCCCTGTTCGGCGAACCGTTCACCGCGAAGTGCCTGAAGTCGGGGATCACCGTGGAGGTCGCGGAAGGTCAGTCCTTGCTGCAGGCCCTTCTGGACGCGGGGATCTCCATGGACTACTCGTGCGAGGGCGGGGTGTGCGGGACGTGCGTTGTGCCGCTCGCGTCCGGGCAGGTCGAGCATCTCGATGAGTTCCTGATGGAGGACGAGCAGGAGACGATGATGATCACCTGCGTCTCCCGCGGCGAGGGTGAGATCGAGATCGATATCTGACGACGGCCTTATCGACCCCTCACCTCGTGAGGGTCGTGCGATGCCGGGGTGGTCGCCGGTCCGGGCGTGTCACCACCGCGGACCGGCGAGCCCCCACCCCAGCGCGACCAGCACCATCGCGCCTGCTGCCAGCCCGACCGCTCCCCCGAGCGGAAGGAACGGGCCGGCCAGCAGGACGACGAACGTCGCGAGAAGAGCCGGCAGCAGCAGGATCCGGAACAGGAGGGGCCGACCCGACCGCACGGCGTGGTGTCCCTCGGTGCCGTGCTCGATGGTCGTCATGGTCGTCCCCGTCCGTTGTGGTCCGGTCTGGCTGAAGCAGCTCTCGCGCTCCTGGTCACCACATCAGTGTGGACGTGCCGGACGGTGGAGACATCGGTCGAAGGGATGATTCAGGGTGGCCCCAGGTAGCATCCCGGAGATCTCCCGGAGGGACGAAAGTACCCCGGGGTGCAGGGATTCACAGGTCCGCCGCGGGCGACCACTCACAAGCCCTGGCCGCGTGCGACCTTCTCCTGGGTGGCCTGGGCAAGGGGGCGGATCGTGACCAGGTCGAGGTTCACATGGTGGGGGGCGTTCAGCGCGTAGGAGATGACGTCCGCGCAGTCCTCGGCGGTGAGAGGGTGGTCGACTCCGTCGTAGACCTTCTCCGCCGCCTCGTGATCGCCGCCGAGACGCACCAGGGAGAACTCCTCGGTGCGGACCATGCCCGGGGCGATCTCGATGACGCGGATGGGTTCTCCGTTCAGTTCCAGGCGGAGCGCGGCTGCCACCATGTGCTCCCCCGCTTTCGCAGCGTTGTACCCGGCGCCTCCCTCGTAGGCGGCCTGCGCGGCGGTCGAGGAGAGGATCAGCACGTCACCGCGGCCGGAGGCCCGCAGCTGGGGCAGCAGGGCGCGGGTGACGCGCGCAGCGCCGAGCACGTTGGTCTCGTACATGGTCCGCCACTGGGTGAGGTCCGCGGCGTCCACCCGGTCCAGACCCAGCGCCCCGCCGGCCACGTTCACCACCGCGTTCAGGCGGTGGTCGAAGAGCTCCTCGGTGCGTTCGGCGAGCGCAGCGACGGAGTCGTCGTCGGTGACGTCGACGGCGAGGGTCTCGCAGCCGGTCTCTGCGGAGAGTGAGGCCAGCCGGTCCTCCCGGCGCGAGACCGCGAGGACCCGCCAGCCGTCGGCGACCAGGCGGGCGGCACTCGCGCGACCGATGCCGGAGGAGGCGCCGGTGACGACGGCTGTCAGCTGATCGGTGATGTTCATGCCTCTCAGGCTACGCGGC
>JAUNUA010000097.1:0-5933 GCA_030538435.1 Brachybacterium sp. | reverse complement strand
CATGCGGAAGCGGTCGGGCCAGGTCGCGTCCTGGAGGCGGCGCTGCAGGGCGGAGGGGATCCGGGAGGCGTCGTCACCGTCGATGAGGGTGTGGGCGAAGGCCCCCGCGGGGGCCGCGAACAGCGCCCGGACCCCGAGCGGGGTCAGTGAGAGATGGATGCCGTGCTGGCGACCGTGGGTGCGGATCAGCGTGGGAGCGGTGTGCAGGCCGGCCAGCAGGGTGTCGAACCGCGCCCGATCGGCGTCATCCATCCACGCGCAGTCCAGGGGCGCGTCGAAGGCGATGATCGCGGTGATGCCCGGGGAGGGGAGCCCGTGGTGCATGACCGTGGGCTCCGCGCAGTACTCGTACCCGATGCAGGAGCGCAGGTACGGGGTCAGCACAGGGGGGATGCGGTGCCGGAAGGTCGGCATGGGGTCAGCCTACGACCGGCACCGGATTCTCACTTCTGTGCCGCGCGCTCCTTGAGTGCACGGGAGTAGCTGACGAACTGCACGATCCCGACGGCGATCAGGGCGAGACCGACGACCACGAGGCTGAAGCCGACGGGCACTGTCTCGGACCACAGCACGAGTGCCAGGCCCAGGGCGCCGCTCAGCAGACCGAGCGTCAGCAGGACGGTGGAGATGATGCCGTGATGGCGGATGCGGGCGTTCACGGTGTCGCGGTTGTTTGTGGTCATGGGTCCATCCTGCGCGACGAACCGGTGGGGTGCACGGGACCACGGTCGGTTCCGGTCACGGCCTGGCAGTGACGGATGTCAGATCCCGGCGGTCTCTCGGTGGTCGGCCGCACCGAGGTCGCCCTCTACGCGTCCCTTCGAGAGCCGGGAGACGATTGCGGCGAGCGCGCCGTCTCCGGTGACATTGGTGGCGGTGCCGAAGGAGTCGATGGCGATGTAGGTGGCGATCATGAGCCCCACGGCGGCCTCGTCGAACCCGAGCATGGAGGACAGAAGACCGGCAGCGGCATAGATCGCCCCGCCCGGCACCCCGGGGGCGGCGACCATCATGATGCCGAGCATGAAGACGAAACCGACCAGGGAGAGCGCGCTGATCTCCATGCCGGTGACGACCATGATCGCGACGGCGAAGCTGGTGATCTTCAGGGTGGATCCGGCGAGATGGATGGTGGCGCACAGCGGGATCGCGAAGTCCGCGATCGGGGCGGGGATGCCGTTGCGCTTGGTGCATTCCAGGGTGACCGGGATGGTCGCTGCGGATGAGCTGGTGCCGAGCGCGGTGGCGTAGGCGGGCATCATCGTCCACAGCATCCGGAAGGGGTTCCGCCCGGTGGCGGCGCCTGCCACCAGGTACTGGACGATCAGCACCGCCACGGTCATCCCGAAGACCAGCAGCACCACGGTCAGGAAGGTCCCGATCACCGTCCAGATCTCCCCGTTCATGGTGAGCCCGAGGAACATCCCGAAGATGTAGATCGGCAGCAGCGGGATGATGATCGCTTCGATGGTGCGGATGATGATCTCGCGGAACTGCTCGAAGGACTCCTGCAGGGAGGCGCGCGGCACCAGGGTCATGCCGACGCCCAGGCAGAACGCCAGGACGAGGGCGGTCATCACGCCGAAGACCGGTGGGATCTCCAGGTCGAAGTACGCGCTGAGGCCCGCGTCCTCGGGGTTCCCGAGCGACGCGACGGTGCGGCCGCTGAGCAGCATCGGCAGCAGCCACACCGAGACGGTGAGGGCGAACAGTCCCGCGAGGATGGTCGAGAGGTAGGCGAGGCCGGCGGTCAGGCCGAGCATCTTGCCGGCGCCCCGACCGAGCTCCGCAATGGCAGGGGCGACGAGCCCCAGGATGATCAGCGGGATCAGAAAGCCGAGGAACTGGGAGAAGACTCCGTTGAAGGTGAGGAACCCGCGGGCGATCATCTCCGGCATGAACTGGCCGAGGACAATCCCCAGGATGATCGCCACGACGATCCGGGGCAGCAGGCCGAAACGCGGCCGGCGCCGCGGGGTGGGGGTGTCAGAGGTGGTCATGTCGCGCTCACGGTCGAGGGATGGGCGCGTCCGACCGGTCGTCGCGCCCGCAGGAACTCGATCACTGTAGGCGACGGGGCGCCCCGTCGGCGGGCGGTCCGGGGGAGGTCCGGGGTCGGCCCCGTAGGCTGTGGCCGTTCACCGTCGATCGAGAAGGAAGACACCGAAGCCAGCTTCGTCCATGTCCATCGGCCACATGATCGGGTACGCGTTCGACCGCGTCACGCCGGCGACGTCGTCAGGGGCAGCGAGCGCCGCGACCCGTCGTGACGCGCTCGCCCGCCACCTGCTCTCCTACATCCTGCTCGACGCGAAGGCACGCCGGGTTCTCGCCAAGCAGATCGCGGGCATCTCCGCCCGGCCCGGCGATCTCCGCGACGATGCGCGCAGCGGTGTCGCCACGGCAGATCTGATCGCAGAGCTCCCGGACGGCGCAGGAGTCCTCGCACTGCTGGTCCGGGCCGATGGCTCGCTGAACGACGAGGACGTCGCACGGGTCGCCGCGGACCTGCCGGAGGGCACCGACTCGCGACTGCTCGTGATCACACGTTCCGCCCGTCGCCCCTCTCCCCCGACCTCCCCGGAGCGGGTCGTCATCACGGGGTGGGCGCAGCTCGCCAAGCGCCTGACGAAGAAGGACGAGAAGCGCGCGGACCTGTGGCGCACCCTCGGCGAATTCGGTGAGGAGGCCGACGACCTCACCGTGTACCGGCAGGTGAAGCCCCGCGTGCTGCTGGACGAGGCTCTCACCCAGGAAATGCGCGGACACCTGGATACGCTGCGCCTCGCCGCGGACGAGCTGTACGGCCGGCCGGTGCGGTTCAGCGCCCGTCGCAGCCGCAGCGGCGCCCGCCTCGCCGTGGGCACCGCGGGGAAAGGACTCGCCCTCGAGTTCGGTCCCGTCGAGGACGGCAGCCCCGTCCGCCTGAGCCGCGGGCTCTCCGCACCGCAGGTGTCCCTCGGTCTGGGGACCCTGGGCGATGAGGAGGTGCGCGACCGGGCCGTGCGGCGCCTGCGGGGCATCGCCTCCGGCGCGGGATGGCGCACCGACCCCGACTACACCCCGACCATCTCCGGGTTCCTCGGTACGCCCGCGAGCGCGGAACTGGAGGACGCCCGCTCCCTCCTGTGGGACGTGCTGGATCCGAACCTGCTGGCGGCGGCCGGATTCCCGCTGGTCGCCGGTTCCCAGCCCACCTACGACGGGTCGATGCTGGCCGTCCGCGTGCGCTACGCGCAGAACCCGAAGGCGGGCACCCTCCTGGTCGGCATCGGCGGATCCAAGAACTGGAAGACCCTGCTGCCGCGGGTAGTCCGCGAGTTCGACGGGAAGAAGTACGTCGTCCAGGCCGGGAAGTCCGACTCCTCGGAGGACCTGGTGAGCTCCGTGCACAAAGCGCTGCGGTCGCTGGCCCGCAAACCGTGAGCGCCGACGGCGACGGGGGTGCCGAGGCAGCACTGGAGGCGGAGGCGGCGGCTGCGGGCCCTGCGGTGCTGCGCGGCCAGTACAAGGTGCGCGGCGGGAAGCTGGTGTTCGTCGAGCTCACCGTCGACGAGAGCACCGGTGCACCCGGGGAGGCGGCCGGAGAGGATGCGCGGGTCCTCTCCGCACAGGTCTTCGGGGACTTCTTCCTCGAGCCCGATGATGCGCTGGAGGACATCGCCGGGGCCCTGGTGGGACTCCCCGCCGCTGCCACCACCGAGCGCATCGCCGCGGCGATCAAGCAGCGACTTGATGCGCGCGAGGAGTCCGTTCACATGATCGGGTTCGACGCCCAGGCCGTGGCGATCGCCGCCCGGCGCGCCCTGGGCCGGGCCGTCGCCTGGGAGGATCTGACGTTCGATGTGATCGGCCCACGGACCCTGCCCCCGATCCTCCACGTCGCGCTCGACGAGGTGATCCCTCACGAGGTCGCCGCGGGGCGCCGTCCGCCGGTGTTCCGGATCTGGGACTGGGACTCGCCGCTGGTGGTGATCGGCTCCTACCAGAGTGTGCGCAACGAAGTCGACCCGGCGGGGGCGGAGCGTCACGGCATCGACGTGGTCCGCCGCATCACCGGTGGGGGCGCGATGTTCATGGAGGCCGGGAACTGCATCACCTACTCGCTGGTGGTGCCGACATCACTGGTGGAGGGTCTCAGCTTCGAGCAGGCCTACGCCTACCTCGACGACTGGGTGATGGGCGCCCTCGCCGAGATCGGGGTGCAGGCCAGGTACGTGCCGCTGAACGACATCGCCTCCGAGGTCGGGAAGATCGGCGGGGCGGCGCAGCGTCGCTTCGCGGGCGGGGTGATGCTGCACCACGTGACGATGGCCTACGACATCGACGCGGTGACGATGGGCGAGGTGCTGCGCACAGGCAAGGAGAAGCTGTCCGACAAGGGCACCCGCAGTGCGAACAAGCGGGTGGATCCGATGCGCTCGCAGACCGGGTTGGCACGCCAGCAGATCATCGACGGCTTCCTCGAGTTCTTCCGCGCCCGGTACCGGTCCGAGGACTCCGACTACACCGAGGCGGAGCTCTCCCGGGCGCGCGACCTGGTGGAGAGCAAGTTCTCGACCGAGGAGTGGACGCACCGCGTGCCGTGAGCGGCCTGGTGATGCCGACGTCACAGGCGCGCGGGGTCGCCGACACTCGTCGGGGACGGGCATAAGGGGCTGCACGGGGCGTGTGCGCCGTCGCGCCTGCTCGCGTGTGCACCAACAGCGCCACCCTGGAACAATGTTCCTATGACCGATACCTCTGCGCGCCCGCATGACCCCACCCGCATCCCCGATCGCCCCTCCCTTGAGGGCCTCGAGGAGACCTGGGATCGGGTATGGAGCGAGCAGGGCATCTACGCATTCGATGAGGACACCACCCGGGAGCAGGTGTTCTCGATCGACACCCCGCCACCCACCGCGTCGGGCTCGCTGCACATCGGCCACGTGTTCGGCTACTCCCAGGCGGACATGATCGCCCGCTACCAGCGGATGCGTGGGAAGAACGTGTTCTACCCGCTGGGCTGGGACGACAACGGCCTGCCCACCGAGCGGCGCGTCCAGAACTACTACGGGGTGCGCTGCGACCCCTCGCTGCCCTACGACCCGGACTTCACGCCCCCCATCGAGGGCGGCGACAACAAGTCCGCGAAGGCCGCGAACCAGCTGCCGATCTCCCGCCGGAACTTCATCGAGCTGTGCGAGAAGCTCACCGAGATCGACGAGAAGTCCTTCGAGGACGTGTTCCGCATGCTGGGCCTGTCCGTCGACTGGAACCACAGCTACCAGACCATCAACGCCCACTCCCGCGCCACCTCCCAGAGGGCGTTCCTGGAGAACCTCGAGGCGGGGCAGGCATACCAGTCCGAAGCACCCACCATGTGGGACGTCACCTATCGGACCGCCGTCGCCCAGGCCGAGCAGGAGGACCGCGACCGCGAGGGTGCCTACCACCGGATCGCGTTCCACCGCACCGACGGCACCGGGGAGAAGGTCTACATCGAGACCACCCGTCCGGAGCTGCTGCCCGCCTGTGTGGCACTGGTCGCCCACCCGGACGATGAGCGGTACCAGGACCTGTTCGGCACCACCGTCACCTCCCCGATCTTCGGTGTCGAGGTGGAGGTGAGGGCCCACCCGCTCGCTCAGGCGGACAAGGGCGCCGGCATCGCCATGGTCTGCACCTTCGGCGACGGCACCGATGTCACCTGGTGGCGGGAGCTGGAGCTTCCCACCCGCAGCGTCATCGGCCGCGATGGCCGTTTCCAGCCCGCCGCCCCGTGGATCACGACCGAGGAGGGCACGGCCGCGTACGAGGAACTGGTGGGTCTGACCGTCTTCAGCGCGCAGAAGCGCGTGGTGGAGATGGTGACTGAGTCCGGGGACCTGGACGGGGAACCGCGGCGCATCAGCCACCCGGTGAAGTTCTATGAGAACGGCGACAAGCCACTG
>JAUNUA010000096.1:3329-8349 GCA_030538435.1 Brachybacterium sp. | reverse complement strand
CGCGGGCGGAGAGGAACTCTGCTGCTGAGGGGCTCCCTGCGCCCGACGTTCCGTGGCGGCGGTCTGCTGCTGGGCGGTGCGCTGCGCACGCTCGCGGGGACTGAGCCCGTCCCCACCGCCAGGTCGCGAGGGCGCGCCAGCCGCCGCGCCGTCCTCCTGCGGCGCTCCCGCGGCGGGGGCCGCGGAACGTTCATCGCGCAGCACGAGTCGCGCCGCCAGCAGCTCCAGATGCAGCCGGGGGCTGGTCGCCCCGGACATCCCGGTCAAGGTCTCGTTCACCAGGTCGCCGCAGCGGGACAGGTCCGCGGGCGCGAACCCGTCGACCTGGGTGCGCATCCGCTCCAGCTCATCGGCCGGGAGCTGCGGCAGCAGATCCTCCCCCCGGTCGGGCACTGCCGCGAGGACCAACAGGTCCCGGATCCGCTCCAGCAGGTCCTCCACGAACCGTCGTGGATCCTGACCGGCCGCGATGACATGCTCGACCGCGCCGAACATGCCTTCGGCGTCCCGGCTCTTGATCGCCTCGATCGTCCGGCCCAGCAGCGCGGTGTCGGTGAAGCCCAGCAGCGCGATCGCCGTCGGATGATCCAGGCCGCTCTCCCCCGCGCCCGCCATCAGCTGATCGAGCACGGAGAGGCTGTCGCGCGCGGACCCTCCGCCCGCGCGGACCACCAGAGGCAGCACACCCTCGGCGACCTGCACGTCCTCCCGGCCGCAGACGTCCTGCAGGTACGGAGTGAGAATCTGCGGCGGGATCAACCGGAAGGGGTAGTGGTGGGTCCGCGAACGGATGGTGCCGATGACCTTGTCCGGCTCGGTGGTCGCGAACACGAACTTCACGTGCTCCGGCGGCTCCTCCACCAGCTTCAGCAGGGCGTTGAACCCGGCGGAGGTGACCATGTGGGCCTCATCGATGATGAACACCTTGAAGCGGTCCCGGGCAGGCGCGAAGGTGGCGCGCTCGCGCAGCTCCCGAGCATCGTCCACACCGCCGTGGCTGGCGGCGTCGATCTCCACCACGTCGAGGCTGCCGGGGCCACCGCGCGCCAGGTCACGGCAGGAATCGCAGGTCCCGCAGGGGGTGTCGGTGGGGCCCTCGGCGCAGTTCAGGCAGCGGGCGAGGATGCGGGCGCTGGTGGTCTTCCCGCAACCGCGTGGACCGGAGAACAGGTAGGCGTGGCCGACCCGGCCGTTGCGCAGGGCGCGCATGAGAGGCGCCGTGACGTGGTCCTGGCCGATGACATCGGCGAAGACTTCCGGGCGATAGCGACGGTACAGAGCGGTGGCCACCCCCACAGGCTAGTGGAGGGGTCAGACGCCCGAGCTGGCGGTGTCCTCCGGCTGTGCACGACGCCGACGGATCCGCACCACCGTGGACACGAACACCGCCAGCACCACCACGACCGGCACCACCCACGGCGGCAGGTTCAGTGACAGATCCAGCGACAGGGTCGGGAGCCAGCCGAACAGCAGATCCAGCACCCACGACACGGCATCCCGGAGTGGCTGCATCACTGCGTCGTAGACCGCGACGATCGGGCGCAGCACCGCGGCCAGGCCCAGCAGTACCGGCTCCAGGATCGCCCGCAGCGCCTCCCGTACCGGACGCAGCAGACCCGAGAACAGGGCCCCGATCCCCAGCAGCGGGATCAGGTAGCGCAGCGACGCACCGGCCGCGGCGAGCAGACCGTAACGCACCGGGTGCTGCGTCACGCGGGCGTCGCGTCGTTCCGATGTCGACCCCGTCTCGGGAGTGAGGTGCGTTCCGAGGAGGGCGTCCTCACCGGTGACGTCGACCTCCCCGGCACTGCCGAGCCCGCTGGTGCGCACGATGATCCGCTCCGCATCCCGCATGCGACCCTCGGGGGTGGGTCGGCGCACGATGCAGCGGATCCGGCTGAACTCCTCCTCGAGACGCACGGCGATGCCGTCCGCGGTGGGTACCTGCGCGGCGTCATCGACCTTCGCGGCAGAGCGCTCCTCCCACGGGTCGTGGGTGACACCGTCGATGATGATCACCGCACGGGTCTCGAGGACGCGGTGCCGCACCTGCACCTCGTAGTCATGCCCGTGGGCACGACCGCGGTAGGTGACATCGGCACCGCGAGACGAGGAGCTGGCCACACCGGACTGGGTGACGGCGGGGGAAATCGGGGCAACGGAGGGGGCTAGGGAGGTCATGACGCAAGGTTCCCCGCGGCCGGGGCGCCCACGGATCGACCAAAAGGTCGACCTCACTCCGCCAGAGGTCTACTCTCAGCGAGGTGACCACCTCTTCGGACATTCCGCCCACCGCGCAGCCGGTGCCGGGCACCCCCGCACCTATGCCCTTTCCGCCGCACGGCGCGCCCGTTGACGCCCGGCACTTCCCGACCTCCGCCGGGAACGACGGACGGATCGCGTGGGCTCTCGGTCTGCTGGGCCTCATCGGCTTCCCCGGGGCGGCGGCGATCTGCATGGGGGCCTCGATGCTCATCGTCGGGCTCCTGCAAGGGAAGAAGAACCCCGTCGCCCGCGCCATCGGCCGGCGCGCCGCACTGTTCGGGGCCATCACCCTCGCCACGGTCGTGGTGTTCTTCAGCGCCGTCGTCACGGGGGTGAACCTCAACCCCTCCATGGACTCCCCGCTCAGCATCGCGCTGATGATCGTCCTGATACCGACAGGCGGGTGGATGATCATCGTCGGCCCGCTGGTCGGGCTGATCTGCGGGATCGTCGCTCTGGCACGGCCCGTGCCCCGGGATCGCGCCGCCCGGATCCTCGCCCGCGACGCCGCCTGAGGCGCGCTCCCTGAGACTCCCTGACAGGACCGCTCAGCGCCGCAGCACGTGGCGGAGCGCCCCCTCCAGGTCAGGGTGGGCGGGGGTGAAGCCGCTCGCCTCGAGCTTCGCGGAGCTCGCCCGCTGATCGGCCTGCACCAGCTCGGTGGCTCCCGTTCGCCCCAGCAGCAGCGCCGGACCGAATCCCGGCACCGGCACCACCGACGGCCGTCGCAGGACGCGGCCGAGAGTGCGCGCAAGCTCCTGCGTGGTCGCCGGGTGCGGCCCGACCGCGTTCACCGGCCCCTCGACGGTCTCGGACAGCAGGGCGTGCGCGTAGGAGCGGACCATGTCATCCAGGGTGATCCAGCTGATCACCGCGTCCGCGCGGCTGAGGCGCCCGCCGAGCCCGACGGCGAACATCGGCAGTTGCGGAAGGAGGGCGCCGCCCGCATCGGACAGCACGATGCCGGTGCGCATGTGCGCCACGCGGATGCCGGCGTCTGCCGCGCGATTGCCGGTCGCCTCCCAGGCGGAGCAGACCTCGGCGAGGAACCCGTCGCCCCCGGGATCATCCTCGGTGAGCAGTTCCCCGGGGCGCTGCGCGCCGTAGAAGCCGACGGCGCTGGCCTGGACCAGGGTGCGCGGACCGGATGTCATGCCGGCGAGGGTCCGGGCGATGAGGTCCCCGGAGCTGACGCGGGAGGACAGGATCTCCTGGCGGGCCCGACGGTTCATGCGGGTCGCGATGGAGCGACCGGCCAGGTTCACCACCGCGTCCACGCCCTCGAGATCACCCGCATCGAGGACGCCCCGCTCGGGATCCCAGGAGATCTCCTCGTCCGAGCGGGCCTCGCGGCGCACCATCCGTCGGACCGTGTGCCCCGCGGTGGTGAGCAGCGCGGCGAGCTGCGTGCCGATCAGCCCGGACGCGCCGGCGATGGCGACCGTCACCCGGGGTGATTCCGCGTAGCGGGCGTGGAAGTCGAGGTCCTCGCGCAGCTGGTCGCTGCGGAAGGCCATCAGGCGCTCCAGCTGCCCGGTGACCGCGGCTTCCTGACCGGCGAGCGGCGCGGGAAGCTCCAGGTCGATGCGATCGCGCAGCAGGGTCGCGCCACCCGCCCCGTCGGCCCCTTCCTGCCTGGCTCCACCCTGGCCGGTGTCGGCGAGGATCTCGTGGCGGTGGTGCCACAGGCCGAAGGGACCGGTGACCTGGCGGTCCTCGAAGACGAGGGAGTCCTCGGTCCGCTCGTGCTGCGCATGCCGCAGCACCCAGCGAGGACGCAGCGACCCCGGCAGCACCGGCGGACCCATGCGGACCGTCACCCGAGTGCCCTCCTCCATGCCCCCGGCGAAGGGGTCCTCGGGCCCGCCGAGGCCGGGCGGGGTGAGGCGCACCAGAGCGCCCGGGCGCTCATGCCAGTCGATCACCTCGTCGTGGGGGTGGTCCAGACGGGTGGTGTGCTCGAAGCGCATGCGATCTCCCTGCGACGGTGCGGCGGACGGCCTGGTGGGCCCACCGTAGCCCGCCGCGCGAGGGATGCCACCACCAGGGCGGTCCCGAACCACAGCGACCAGCCGATGCCCTCCAGCAGGAACCGTGAGGCGGCATCGGGGGCGGGCCCGAGGAGGTTCTGGTCAACGGCCACACGGAGGCTGTTCAGCAGTCCGTGCCCGATCACTGCCGGCCACACGGTGCCGCTGACCTCCCGGAGCGCCGTCAGCAGCGGTGAGACCGCGAGGATCGTCCCGAGGTAGGCGATGGAGTTCTGCAGCCCCAGGTCCAGGACCAGCACGATCGGTAGGTGCCACAGCGTCCACAGCAGCGACGTGACCACGGCCGTCACCGGGAGACCGTACGGTGCGAGCTGCGTGTGCAGCCACCCCCGCCAGCCGGTTTCCTCGCCGATCGCGAAGAGGGTCTGCAGGATCGCGACGACGGGCAGGGCAACCAGCACCATCAGCGGCTCCGCGGTGACGGACCAGGGAACGAGCCCGAGGGTGGTGCCCAGGACGGCGCGGAGCACCGGGACGGCAGCGAAGACGACGACCGCGAGCAGCAGGCCGAGGGTGAGGGCGCGACCGGAGGGCACCAGCAGTGCGAGCGCGTCGCGCCGACGGCCCGGACGATGCCGGACCAGGAGCGCCGCGAGCATCGGGGTCAGTTGGGCGAGCGGCACCACCAGGGCGAGCGCCTCCCCCGGCAGCAGGTCGAGCGCGAAGGGGACAGCGAGGGCGCACGCGGCGCCCATCACCAGGAG
>JAUNUA010000096.1:0-3229 GCA_030538435.1 Brachybacterium sp. | reverse complement strand
AGGACCCCCCGTGCACCTGTCAGAGCTCACCTGCCCTTGCTGCCGTCAAGCCCTGGGGGAGTTCAGCAAGATGACACCGCACGAGGGGTCGCCATCGACTCTACCGGTTTCGGACCATGCGTCTCGACCCCGGGTGGGGCAGGTCTCCACCTCCCCTTGGTCACGAACCGGCAACGGAAGGGCGGAACGCGTCGTCCCTGCCCCGCGGTCGTGTACTTTCCACCTCATCACGGTCCCGTGACTCGTCCCACACGCGGCATCCCCGCCGTCTCCCCCTCTGTCCTCACCCAGGAGAGCCTCCATGACCTTTGCCGACATGATCAGCGCGACGAACGGGGTGATCTGGTCGATCCCCTTGGTCGGGCTGTGCCTCCTCGCAGGCCTCTACTTCTCCATCCGCACCGGCTTCGTGCAGGTGCGCGGCATCCCCGAGATGATCAAGCAACTGGTCCGCGGTGAGAAGTCCGCCGACGGCACCTCCTCCTTCCAGTCGCTCATGATGTCCCTCGCCAACCGCGTGGGCATGGGCAACATCGGCGGTGTCGCCACCGCCATCGCCTTCGGTGGTCCGGGTGCCGTGTTCTGGATGTGGGCGGTGGCCTTCCTCGGTGCGGCGACCTCCTTCGTCGAGTCGACCCTCGGTCAGATCTACAAGGAGAAGGACCCGGACACCGGGGAGTACCGCGGTGGCCCCGCCTACTACTTCGAGAAGGCCTACCGCCACAAGGCGCCGGGGCTCTCCCTCGCCTTCGGCATCCTCTTCGCCTGCGTCACCATCCTCGCGATGAGCTTCTTCCTGCCGGGCGTCCAGGCCAACGGCGTCTCCTCGGCCATGCAGGGCGCCTGGGGCGTCCCCACCTGGGCCACCGCCATCGGGATGGTGATCCTGCTGGCCTTCATCATCATCGGCGGTGTCAAGCGCATCGCCATGTTCGCCGCCTTCGTCGTCCCCCCGATGGCGATCCTCTACATCCTCGCGGCGCTGCTGGTGTTCTTCGTGAACTGGGAGGAGATCCCCACCGTCTTCGGCGAGATCTTCGCCGGCGCATTCGGCATGCACGCCGTGTACGGCGCCATCATCGGCCTCGCCATCAAGTGGGGCGTCCAGCGCGGCATCTACTCCAACGAGGCCGGACAGGGCACAGGCCCGCACCACGCCGCAGCCGCCGAGGTGTCCCACCCCGCCAAGCAGGGCTTCGTGCAGGCGTTCTCGGTGTACATCGACACCCTGTTCGTGTGCACCGCCACCGCGTTCATCATCATCTCCACCGATATGTACACGGTGTTCCGTGACGAGACCTTCCCCGCCGACGGCGAGCCGCTGTACGTGGGTGAGCTGGGCACCGAGGTGGAGCCCGGACCGGGCTTCGTTCAGGCCGGCTTCGATAACTTCGCACCCGGTCTCGGCGCGACCTTCGTCGCGATCGCTCTGGCGTTCTTCGCGTTCACCACGATCGTGGCGTACTACTACATGGCCGAGGTCAACACCGCGTACCTCGCCCGACGCCTGAAGAACCCGATGCTGCGCCGCGTGGTGATCCGGTTCCTGCAGGGCCTGATCCTGATCTCCGTCGCCTACGGCGCCGTCACCACCGCGGGCTCCGCGTGGGGCCTCGGCGACATCGGTGTGGGCTCCATGGCCTGGCTGAACATCGTGGGCATCCTGGTGATCCAGGCGCCGGCCATCAAGGCGCTGAAGGATTTCTACGCCCAAAAGAAGCAGGGCATCGACCCGCAGTTCGACCCGCGGGCGCTCGGGATCGAGGGCGCCACGTTCTGGGAGCGGCGGGCCGACGGGCTCGCCCTGCAGGGCCGTAGCGGTGAGGAGGTCGTCCGCGAGGCCGGCGTCCGGGACGGCTCCGGTCCCGCCCCCGGCTCCGGGCGGACCCCGGGATCTGACGGGTCGGGCCCCGGCTCGCACAGCGTCTGATCAGCGGCTGATCACTGCGGTGCGGCGGAACAGCTCTCCGCCGCACCGCCGCCACGCACGAACGGCCCGATCCTCGAGGACCGGGCCGTTCGTGCGTGGCGGGACGCGTGATGCGGCTCAGACGATCCGCTCGGCGGGGCTTTTCGTCATATCGCCGTCGGTCTCGGGCAGGTCGCCGAGGGCATCATCGATCGCGGCGAGGACATCGGCGTCGAGCCGCACCCCGGCGGCCTTCGCGTTCTCGGTGACCTGTCCGGGGCGGGAGGCGCCGATGATCGCCCCGGCGACGTTGTCGTTCGCGAGCACCCAGGCGACAGCGAGCTGCGCCATCGTCAGCCCCTGGTCGGCAGCGATCGGCTCCAGCTTCCCCACGGCCCGCAGAGTGTCATCCTCTAAGAAGCGCTTGATCATGTCCGCGCCGCCCTTCTCATCGCGAGCACGGGACCCCTCGGGCGGCTCAGCACCGACCTTGTACTTCCCCGACAGGATGCCCTGGGCGACCGGGGACCACACGATCTGCGAGACGCCGACCTCAGCGCTCGTGGGCACGACCCGCTCCTCGATGACCCGCCACAGCATGGAGTACTGCGGCTGGTTCGAGATCAGCTGGATGCCGAGGTCCTTTGCCAGATGGTGCGCGGCGCGGATCTGGTCCGCGGTCCACTCCGAGACCCCGATGTACAGGGCCTTCCCGGCGTGAACGGTCTCCGCGAACGCCTGCATGGTTTCCTCCAGCGGCGTCGCGTAGTCGTAGCGGTGCGCCTGGTAGAGGTCCACGTAGTCGGTCTGCAGGCGGCGCAGCGACGCGTCGATCGACTCGCGGATGTGCTTGCGGGACAGGCCCGTGTCGTTGTGGCCCTGCGGACCGGTCGGGAAGTAGACCTTGGTGAAGATCTCGAGGGACTCCCGGCGTTCGTCCTTCAGGGCCTCCCCCAGGACTTCCTCCGCGACGGTGTTCGCGTAGACATCGGCGGTGTCGAAGGAGGAGATGCCCGCGTCCAGGGCCGCGCGGACGCACGCGGTGGCGGTGTCGTTCTCCACCTGGGAGCCGTGGGTGAGCCAGTTGCCGTAGATGATCTCGCTGATCTTGAGGCCGGAGCGGCCAAGGTGTCGGAATTCCATGTGAGCCAGGTTACGAGGGGCGCCTGAGTGTCCCCTCCGCGCCGATCCCGAGGAGCGGGAGCGCCCGGTTCTGCGATTCCCTGGCGGGGTGATGCTCCTATAGGTTGTCAAGCCGTTGCGAGCCATTGGCGGTAGCGGTGGGCGAGGTCGTCGTCGCGGCGTTTGCCTCGTTCGATG
>JAUNUA010000095.1 GCA_030538435.1 Brachybacterium sp. | reverse complement strand
GCAGGGCGAGCGCGGAGGTGACGGCGCCGGCGGCGAAGGCGAGCAGGGACGTCCCGGCCTCCCCGCCGAGGAACCAGACCGCCAGGGCGGCGGGGGCCGCCGCGATCGCCAGGGACGCCGCAACGAACAGGCCACCGAGCCGGCCGAGCGCCTGCCGGGACCCATCGGCGTCGAGCGCACGGGTGCCGAGCATCATCGAGGCGCCCCGCCACGCCGCCAGCGACGCGGCGAGCAGCCCCGCGAGGTACATCCCCGAGCGCAGCAGGCGCCCGTCCAGGGTCGCGGGCACGAAGGCCAGGGCGATGAGGACGGGGATCCCGACGACGAGGGCCGGCCGGATCGCGCCGGCGAGCAGCACCCCGGTGCCGCCACCGAGGCCGTCGTCGATGCTCTCGGCGTCCTCGTCGCGCAGCAGGCGCCGCGGGATGATCACGGACAGGGTGATCGCGAGGGCCGATATGACGACCAGGGCGATCAGGGTCCAGGCCACGTCATGGCCGAGCGGGTGGGCGGTGAGGGCGTTCACCTGGTCTCCTCCGGATGGGGGCCGCGCGGGGCGACCCGGTCGGTGGTGCGGCGTGACCCCTGCGCGGGGTGCTCCTTCGGCTTATGCGAGGTGTCGCGTGGTTCAGCCGAGCAGGAAGAGGTCAAGGGTGGTCGGTGCGCCGTCGACGACGCGGATCGGGACGCCCCAGTCCTGCTGGTGCATGTGGCAGGCGGGGAACTCGACCTCGGGGTCGGCGTCGCAGGACGCGGCGCGGGCGCTGACGTGCAGAACACCCTCGGTGTGCGACTCCTCCAGCAGCACCTCGCGCTCCAGGTCGGTGGAGGTGCCGCCCCCCTCGCGCAGCATGTCGCTGGGGGTGGTGGACACCTGCACCTGGGTGGAGGGGCCGAGGGAGTCGTCCAGCTTGTGGCCCTCCGGCGGGGTGAACAGCACCCGCACGGTGAGCGGACCGGGGCCGACCTCTGTGACCGGGCGTTCGGACTGCTGGGCGCCCTCGTCGATGACGCGCTCGGCGGCCTTCGCGACGGGCACCTCCGTGAGACGGTGCGCCCCGGACTCCACGACGAACAGCCGGTCGATGCCGTCGATCGGCTCGGTGATGAGCGCGGCCGACGGCTCGGAGAGATCCGTGGCGACGGTGACGATGGTGCCCTCGGCCTCGTCGATGATGCGGATCGCGCCGTTGTAGGTGTCGGCGACGCTGATGCGGCCGTCGGTGAGGCGGGTGACGCCCAGGGGGTGCTGCAGGCGACCGGTGGCGAGGGGCCCGTCGACGTGTCCGAAATCGAAGAGTCCCTCGCCGACGAGGGTGCTCACGGTCATGGTCTCCGGGTCGATCACCCGGATCGCGGACGTCTCGGAGTCGGCGATCGCGAGGCGGCCGTCGTCCAGTTCGTCGATGCCGGAGGGCTGGGCCCACCAGGACTCGGCGAGGGGACCGTCGATGAGGCCCTCGTTGGTGGTCCCGGCGAGCACCGCGAGGCGTGCCCGGCGCAGGTCCAGCGTCCAGATCTGGTGGATGCCGGCCATGGTGATGACGAGGCTGTCCAGGGCGTGGGACCAGTGCAGGTCCCACGGGGTGGAGAGCTTGACGGTGCGCGGATCGCCCTCCCCGGCGGCCAGCGGATCCCCCTGCATCCACTGCTCGCCCGTACCGGCGAGGGTGGTGACGGTGGTGGGGGTGCGGCCGCGCAGCAGGCGGTTGTGGCCGATGGCGATGCCGCGCAGCAGGTGGTTCGCGGTGTCCGCGACGACGATGTCGATGCCGAGCTGCTCGGCGACGTCCTGGGGCAGCACGCCGATGCCGTTCGGCTCGGCGAACTGTGCCTCCACGCCGTCGCCATCGGCGTACCCGCGCTCACCGGTGCCGATGATCTCGTCGACGGTGGCGCCGTCGGCGGCGAACACGACCAGGCGGTGCTGGCCGGGGTCGGAGACGACGATCCGTCCGTCCCACAGCTGGGCGATCTTGGAGGGGAAGCGCAGCGTCTGCGGATAGCGCTCCTCCAGGACCGTGGGGGCGGGGCCGCGGCGCAGCGACCCGTCGGCCTCCCCCTCGGCGACGAGACGCGCCACGAGCTGGTCGAGGTTCTCGGCGTGACCCTCCCCGGAGAGGGTGGAGGCGATCCGCCCGTGCGTGTCCAGCACCACCAGGGTCGGCCAGGCGCGGGCGCCGTACTCGGACCAGGTGCGCAGCTCCGGGTCGTCGATGACGGGGTGGGTGACCTCGTAGCGCTCGACGTTCGCGGCCAGGGCGTCGGGATCCTTCTCGAACTCGAACTTCGGGGAGTGGACGCCGACGACGACGAGCTCCTCCGCCCACTTCTGCTCCACGGGTCGCAGCTCGTCCAGGACGTGCAGGCAGTTCACGCAGCAGAAGGTCCAGAAGTCCAGCACCACCACCTTGCCCCGCAGGTCCTCCAGGCTGAGATCGACGCCGCCGGTGTTCAGCCAGGCTCGGCCCCGCAGCGCGCTGCCGCGCACCCGCGGGCCGGTCGGGGTGGTGTCCGCAGTCGTGGTCATGACCTCCAGTGAACACCCGGCGGGCCGACGGTGCCACCTGGGTCGACACGCTCGGACATGTCTCACGTCGCGCGACGCGACCCCCAGGTGGCGATCCAGGCCAGCAGCTCGGGGTCATCGAGCGTGCCGAGGGAGAGGTCCGCCGGGGGCGGCTCCTGGCCCTCGGTCGGGACGACGATGAGCCGCAGTCCCGCATCCCGGGCGGCGTGGGCCCCTGCCGGGGAGTCCTCCACGGCGAGGGCATCCGCGGGGTCGACCCCGAGGGCCTCAACTGCCGCGAGGTACATGTCCGGGGCAGGCTTGCCCTCGGCGACGGTGTCCGAGGACTGCAGGTTCTCGAAACGATGGATGAGGTCAGTGCGGGTGAGCTTGTCGACCAGCGCGGAGTGCCAGGAGTTCGATGCGCAGGCGAGCGGGACGCGTGCCGCGGCGGCGGCGAGGACCTCCGCAGCGCCGGGCATCACCTCGAGGTCCTCCGCCAGCGCGATCAGGAACTCGGCGCGGACCTCCTCCAGCATGTCCTCGTACGGGACACCCGTCGCCTCGGCGAGGACGGCGGAGGACTGCTCGAGGGTGGAGCCGATGATCGCGGCGTCCTGCTCGGCGGTCAACGTGGCGCCGTGGCGGGCAAGGACGGTGTTCTGGGTGTCGTTCCAGACGGTCTCGGTGTCCAGCAGCAGTCCGTCGCAGTCGAAGACGACGGCGCGGGGCGTCCAGTCGCCGAAGGCGGAGTGCAGGCGCTCGGTGGTGCCGGGGGTACGGGGGGCGTTCAAGGTCATCGCCGCGGGCTCCAGGTGTCGATCCAGGTGTGCAGGTCGGGGTCGGTCAGCGCGGAGAGGGTGCGATCCGCGCCGGGGGCCTGCCCGGGGATGGACGGCACGGCGATCAGCACCAGCCCGGCAGTGCGGGCCGAGCGGGCACCGGTCTCCGAGTCCTCGAAGGCCAGGGTCCGACCAGGGTCCGCGCCGAGCAGCTCCGCGGCGTGGGCGTACATGTCCGGGGCGGGCTTCGGCGAGGTCACGTCCTCCACGGCGACCGAGGCGTCGATGACCTCCGCGATGCCCATGCCGTGGAGCTTGTGGTCCAGCAGGGAGCGCGGTGAGTTCGACGCGACCGCGACGGGGCGGCGCTCCGCGATCACCCGGACGGTCTCCAGCGCCCCGGGCATCATCCTGACGTGGCGGAACGCCTCATCGTCGAAGTCCATCAGCTCGGTGCTGACCACGGCCGGGGGCTTCCCGACGGCCTCGGCCAGGGCCCCCACCACGGCCTCGGCACTGGCACCGGTGATGGCGTGACGGACGTCGGGGGTCAGGGTCGCGTGGTGGCGGGCAAGGTAGTTCTCCTGCAGACCGATCCAGGCCGCCTCGGTGTCCAGCAGCAGGCCGTCGCAGTCGAAGACGACAGCCTCCGGGATCCAGTCGGTGGGCGGCCAGTCCGCGAGGGGGCTCCTCGGGGACGGTGGCGCGTCGGCGTGGTCAGGGTCTGCGTGGCCGGCGGGGTGGTCGCTGGCGGGGTGCGGTGTCGTCATGTCCCCCTCAGCGTAGCTAGTGCCCGCCGACCCGATGGCCTCCTTACAGGGCCGCGAAGCCGAGGCGCAGGTCCGCGAGGATGTCGTCGATGTGTTCGAGACCGACGGACAGGCGCACGAAGCCGGGCTCCACCCCGGCGGCGCGCTGCTCCTCCTCGCTGAGCTGCGAGTGCGTGGTGGAGGCGGGGTGGATCACCAGAGAGCGCACGTCGCCGATGTTCGCCACGTTCGAGTGCAGCTGCAGGGCGTCGACGAACCGCTTCCCCGCCTCCGCCCCCGCGGCGAGGGTGAACCCGAGGACGGATCCGGACCCGGCGGGGACGTACCGCTCGGCGAGCTCGTGGTACGGGGAGTCCGGCAGGCTCGCCCAGGTCACCGACTCGACCCCGTCCTGCGTGGTGAGGAACTCCGCGACCGCGCGGGCGTTCTCCAGGTGGCGCTCCATGCGCAGCGGCAGCGTCTCCAGGCCCTGGGCGATGAGGAAGGCACTGTGCGGGGCGATCGCGGGGCCGATGTCCCGCAGCAGCTGGACCCGCACCTTGATCAGGTACGGCGGCAGGCCCTCGGGCAGCTGGGTGTAGACGAGTCCGTTGTAGGAGGAGTCGGGCTCCACGAAGCCGGGGAAGCGTGGCTGCCCGTCGTCGGCGGTGACGGTGTAGTCGAAGGTGCCTGCGTCCACGATGGCGCCGGCGATGGTGGTGCCGTGACCGCCCAGGAACTTGGTGGCGGAGTGGACGACGATGTCCGCGCCGTGCTCGATGGGCCGCAGCAGGTAGGGCGTGGCGACCGTGTTGTCGACGACGAGCGGCACCCCCGCCTCGTGCGCGACATCCGCGACGGCGGCGATGTCCAGGATGTCCTGGCGGGGGTTCGGGACTGTCTCGGCGAACAGCGCCTTGGTGGTGGGGGTGATGGCGGCGCGCCAGGAGGCGGGATCGGCCGGATCCTCCACCCAGATCGGGGTGATGCCGAGCCGGGAGAGGGTGTGCTTGAAGAGGTTGAAGGTGCCGCCGTACAGGCTCGGGGAGACCACGATCGAGTCGCCGGCGGAGGCGAGGTTCAGGATCGCCAGGGTGATGGCGCTCTGCCCCGAGGCCACCAGGAGCCCCGCGGCGCCACCCTCGAGCGCGGCGATGCGGTCCTCGACGGCCGCCTGCGTGGGGTTGGTGATGCGGGTGTAGATGGGGCCGAGCTCGGCGAGCGCGAAGCGATTCGCGGCGGTCTCCGCATCGGGGAAGACGAACGAGGTGGTCTGGTAGATCGGAAGGGCGCGCGCGCCGGTCGCGGGGTCGGGTTCCTGGCCGGCGTGGATGGCGAGGGTCTCGAAGCGGTGGGTGCTCATGCGCCCATCGTGCGGTCACCTCCGGCGCGCGGGAAGGTTCGTGAACGAACATGACGCCCGTCGTTCTCAGACCGACGTCCCTGGTGCCGCCGGCCGGAGTGCGCGACGATGGGGGCATGGCCACATCGAATGCGAAGCTCGCTGTCATCGGGGCCGGCGCCGTCGGCACCTCCGTCGCCTACGCCGCCATGCTGCGCGGCTCCGCCACCACCATCGCCCTGTACGACATCAACAAGCCGAAGGTCGACGCGGAGGTCCTCGACCTTGCGCACGGCAGTCCGCTGGCCTCCGGCGCCCGGGTCACCGGGGGCAGTGACATCCGCGTGGTCGCGGACGCCGACATCGTGGTGATCACCGCCGGTGCCGCCCAGAAGCCCGGCCAGACCCGCCTGGACCTCGCGGGCACCAACGTCGGGATCCTGAACTCCCTCATGCCGCAGCTGCTGGAGCAGGCCCCGGACGCGGTGTACATGCTGGTCACGAACCCCGTGGACGTCCTCACCCTCGCCGCGAGTCGCATCGCGGGCCTCCCGGCGGGCCGGGTCTTCGGCTCGGGGACGGTGCTGGACACCTCGCGGCTGCGGTGGAAGATCGCCTCCGCGCTCGACGTCGCGCCGACCAGCGTGCACGCCATGATCATCGGAGAGCACGGGGACAGCGAGTTCGGTCTGTGGTCCACCGCGACCGTCGGGCAGGTTCCGCTGCGCCAGGCGACCGGGACCCGCGGCTCCGTGGAGTTCACCGACGAGATCCTCGACGGCCTCAGCCACGAGGTCGCGCGCGCCGCCTACGAAGTGATCCGCGGGAAGGGCGCGACGAATCTCGCGATCGGCGTCAGCTCCGCCCGCATCGTCGAGGCGGTCCTGCAGGATTCCCACCTGGTGCTGCCGGTCGCCTCGGAGCTCACGGATTATCGGGGCATCTCCGGGGTGGCCCTGTCGGTGCCCTCGGTGGTGGGTCGCAGCGGCGTGCTGCGTCAGGTCGAGGTGCCGATGGACGCCTCGGAGGAGGCGCGCCTCAAGGCCTCGGCCGATGCCCTCCGTGCCGTCCAGGACCAGCTGGGGGTCTGAGGCCCCGAGCGAGGACTCGAACGAGACCCCGACACGTCACCGCGCTGCGGCGTCGAACCGGAGCCGCCGCACAGGGTGACCGGGGCGCTCGGCTGCGGGCAGGGCCCCCGGCGGGGTGAGACTCCCGAGGATCGCGGGGGCCCTCGCGCCGGTGATGGCGGTGCCGTCGGCCCGGGCCAGCACACCCGGGATCTGCTCGACCGTGAGCTTGGCGAGCAGCGCCATCAATGCCGCCTCCTTCGCGTCGCCCGGCAGCCCGAGGGCGGACTCGTCCTCGGCCTCGAGCACCGGGAGGGGCGCGAGGAGCGCGGTGAGTCGTGCGCGCAGCAGGGGGTTGTGCGCCCCGCCGCCGGAGACGATGACGCGCTGGGCCCCGGAGCCGCGGATCGCGTCCGCGAGGGTGCGTGCGGTGAGCTCGGTGAGGGTGGCGAGCAGGTCCGCGGCGCAGCCGTCCCAGGCGGGGGCGCGTCGCTGCACATACCCGGCATCGAAGTGCTCGCGCCCAGTGGAGCGCGGCAGGGGGCGGGCGTAGAACGGATCGTCGAGCAGGATCCCCAGGAGCTCCTCGTCCACGGTTCCGGTCCGCGCGAGGCGCGCATCGCGATCCATGCTCGCCGTCCCCCCGGACGCCGTGCGGACGGCAGCGTCCAGCAGCGCGTTCCCAGGGCCGACGTCCCCCGCGACCACCTCGGCGCCCCCGGTCAGGGTGAGGTTCGCGATCCCCCCGATGTTCACGATCGCGCTCGGCGCATCCCCCACCAGCAGCGCGTCCAGGATCGGCACCAGCGGCGCCCCATGCCCGCCCCGAGCGATATCCGCCGCACGGACGTCGGCGAGGACCGGCAGTCCGCATCTCGCCGCGACCCGCGCCGGGTCCCCGATCTGCAGGCTGCCGCTCCCGTCCCCGGCCTCTACGCCGTGGTGGAGGGTCTGGCCGTGCATGCTGATCAGATCGACCCCACCGGCGAGATCGATCCCGCGCCGGGCGGCGTCGGCGAACGCCTCTCCGACCAGTCCGTGCAGCCGGTTCCAGGCGCCGACGTCACTGGACGCAGGGGGCAGCGCCTCCAGCAGCGCGGTGCGCAGCGGCGCCGGCCACGGGTGCTCGGTGTGGGCGATCAGCCTGCCCACCAGGACCGACGGATCCCCACCCTCTGCCGGGTCCTCGCGACGCAGGTCCAGCACCGTCACGTCTATCGCGTCGATGCTGGTGCCGGACATCAGGCCGACGATGCGGGTCACCGCCTGCGGTCCTCCCGGCCCGCGGCCAGCAGGGCGCCGACGGCCGCCCGCTGCATGGATCGTCCTGCGCCGAGGGCAAGGACCAGGCGGCCGTGATCGGGCGCGGCATCGGGCACCCCGGCGTGGACGACGATGGCGTCGGGGCGCGCCCTCAGGATCTCGGCGAGGCGGTCGCGCTCCTTCGGGTCACTGCGCGGCAGTCGGGTGAGCACCAGGACGTCCGCGCCGCGGTCCTCGAGATCCGAGGGGTAGTCGAGCTCGCGGCTCTCCACCGCGTACTCACGCAGGATCTCGGCGAGTTGGCAGCGACGCGCACCGGCGGCGATGTCGGGCCGCATGCGGGCATCGACCACGACCACGGGGCCTCCGCTGAGACTCGCCCGGCGCAGCTCGACGGCCCGGTCCGCGGTCTCGGCGCCGAGCTGCTCGAGTCGATCGAGGGCGGCGGCCAGCGGCGGGGCCGGGATGCTCTGTCGGCGGACGCGGAGGGATCCGCCCCGGGAGCGGACCTCTGCGGCGCGTCGGGCGATGAGGGCGCGATCCACCCGGCCGTGTTCGATGGCGTCGTACACGGCGTCGTGGGCCTCGTGCAGCATCTGCTCGTCCCCGCCGCCTTCGGCGTTGCCCAGGCACAGCAG
>JAUNUA010000094.1 GCA_030538435.1 Brachybacterium sp. | reverse complement strand
TCGGCGGACGTATCCACCCGCAGATCGCCTGGGCAAAGCTCGAGTCCCTGGTCGCCGGTGCGGCGATCGCCTCGCGGCGGGTGTGAGAAGCCGACACGATCGCATCCCGAGGGGCCGACGGTACGCAGAGTTCACGTGAGCGTCACGGGCGCGACAGTGTCCCGTCGGACCCTCCTCCCTCGGGTGGCGCAGCATCAGGGGCGTGAGGATCATGTTCGTCTGCGAATCGTTCCTGCCCCACATGAACGGCGTCACCGGGTCCGTGCTCCGGGTCGCCGACCAGTTCGCCGCTGCCGGTGACGAGCTGTCCGTGATCGCCGCGCACCAGCAGGGCGCCGACCGGCAGGTCCGCACGTCCTGCGGCCGCACGATCGGTGTCCATCGGGTGCCGTCGGTGCCACTGGCCGGGTATCCCCAGGTGCGGATCGCCACCACTACTGCCGCGTCGCTCCGGCGCCGGATGGAGCGCTTCGCGCCCGATGTCGTGCACCTCGCCTCCCCGATGGTGCTCGGTGGCCGTGCCGTGGTCGCGGCGGACAAGCTCGGTATCCCGACGGTCGCGGTCTACCAGACCGACGTACCCGGATACGCCGCCACCTACGGCGTGCCGTTCCTGCAGGACGCCGGCTGGCAGCTGCTGCGCGATCTGCACAACCGCGCCACCCTCACCCTCGCCCCGTCAACGTTCACCCGCGACGAGCTGACCGACCACGGGATCGAGCGGGTCCACCTGTGGTGCCGCGGCGTGGACACCGCCCGCTTCTCCCCGACGCTGCGCAGCGAACGGGTCCGGCGGCGCCTCGCCGACCCCGGGGAGAAGATCGTCCTGTACGTGGGGCGCCTCGCCCCGGAGAAACAGGTGGAGGACCTGCGGGTGCTGCACGACATGCCCGGGGTCCGGCTGGTCGTGGTCGGGGAGGGGCCAACGCGGGATCACCTGCGCCGCAGTCTCCCGCGCGCCCGCTTCACCGGCTACAAGGACGGGCGGGCACTCGCCGAGCTGTATGCGAGCGCGGACCTGTTCGTTCACCCCGGCGAGCGGGAGACGTTCTGCCAGACCATCCAGGAGGCCATGGCCTCCGGACTGCCCGCCATCGCGCCGCGCCGCGGCGGCCCCGTCGATCTGATCGAGCCCTCCCGCACGGGCTGGCTGTACACCCCCGGCCGCCTCGAGGAGCTCCACCGCAGCGCCGTCGACCTGCTGTTCGACGACGCGAAACGTGCGGCCTTCGGGGCCGCCGCGACCGAATCGGTGAAGCGACGCACCTGGCCGGTGCTTGCTGAGCAGCTGCGCGGCTTCTACACCACCGCGATCCGCAGCGAGCAGGACCGGCGACAGCGGACCGGACCCGCCCCGCTGCGGTAGAGGCACCCGGCGACATCGTGTCCGTCCCGACACGGACGACCCGACTTCTGGCTTACGATGGGTCCGGCAGTCCGTCCCATCCTGGAGGAAGCATGAACGAGGTCGTCCACCCGCAGACCGAAAGCCGCACCACGTCCGAGGGCAACAACCCCGTGGTCAGTGTGGCGCTGTTCCTGGTGCTGTTCGGCACCTTCTGCGTCGGCCTGTACGTCCTCAGCCTGATGACGGCGGTGACGTTCGTCGTGGGGCTCGGCATCTGCCTGCTGGCCCTGTTCGGAACCTTCACCCTGGTCCCGAAGTTCCTCACCTGAGGTGAACGGCCCCGCAGCGGCGGGGCACCGACGACGAAGCCCGGGCGGCGCGTGCACCGCGCGACCCGGGCTTTCGCATGTCGGTCGGACAGCCGAGGAGTGAGGTCCTCAGGATCCGGCGTCGAGCCGCACCAGTGCCTCCAGCGCCATCACCACCATGTCCTCGAAGGTCTCTTGCCGCTCCTGGGAGCTGGTCTCCTCCCCGGTGAGCAGATGATCCGAGACCGTGCACACCGCGAGCGCCCGGCGTTCGAACTGCGCCGCGAGCGTGTAGAGCGCCGCCGCCTCCATCTCCACGCCCAGCACCCCGTAGCCCGCGAGCGTCCGCGCGATCTCGGTGTCCGGGTTGTAGAACTGGTCGGTCGAGAACAGGCCGCCGACCCGTGCCGGCAGCAGCTTCTCCTCGGCGACCTCGTACGCCAGGCGCAGCAGAGCGAAGTCCGCGGAGGGGGCGAAGACCACATCGCCGAACCTCGCCCGGTTCATCGCGGAATCCGTGGAAGCGCCGATCCCCAGGACCACGTCCCGCACCTTCACCTGCTCCGAGAGGCTTCCGCAGGACCCCACGCGGACGATCGCCTGCACGTCGTACTGCTCGAACAGCTCCTGGGCATAGATCCCGATCGATGGCTGCCCCATCCCGGATCCCTGCACCGAGATCCGCACCCCCCGGTAGGTGCCGGTGTACCCGAGCATCCCGCGCACCTCGTTGTACAGCTGCGCGTCCTCCAGGAACGTCTCGGCGATCCAGCGGGCCCGCAGCGGGTCCCCGGGCATCAGGACGTAGGGCGCCACCTGGCCGTGATCTGCTCCGATGTGAGTCGACATGCGTCCCAGCGTACGGCTCCGTGAGGCCGTCGGCCGGCATCGTCTGAGAGGATCGTGAGCCGTGTCCACCCCCGCCCTGGATGCCCGGCATGCACGCTGGGCGGTCTCCCTCGTCTTCCTGCTGAACGGCGCCAGCTTCAGCGCGATCCTCCCGCGATACCCGGAGATCGTCAGCTCCATCGGCCTCAGCAACGCCGCCTTCGGCCTGGCCGTCGGTCTCGGACCCCTGGGGGGACTCGCGGCAGGTCTCGCCGCGGCGCCCCTCATGCGGCGGTTCGGCTCCGCTCGGGTCGCGGTGACGTTCCAAGTGATCGCCTCCACCGTGCACCTGGCGGTCTACACCTCCGCCTCCTGGCTGTGGCTCACCCTCGCCCTGATGGCCGCGACGGCCGCGGATGCCATCACCGATATCTCCATGAACGCCCATGGGATGCGGGTGGAGCGCCGCTACAAGCGGTCCATCATGAACAGTTACCACGGCTTCTGGTCCCTCGGCGCCGTCGGCGGTGGCGTCCTCGGGGCGGCCTGCGCGCAGCTCCAGGTGCCGCTGTGGGCGCAGGGCATCGCCGGGATGGTGATCTTCGGGGCGCTCGCGCTCGGCTCCTACCGGTTCATGCTGCCGGGGCACGACTCCACGGAGAGGGCACCTGCGGCGCCGTCCCCTGCGTCCGCGAACGACGCCGCACCTCTCGTCCCTCCCGGTCGGCGCCTCGGCGGGGCCGCCCCGCGCGCAGTGCTGATGGTGATGGCGCTCGGCATGGTGCTGGTGTTCGCCGGATCGGCGGAGGACGCCGGCAACACCTGGGGCGCCCTGTTCATGCACGACACCTTCACGGTGACACCGTTCGTCGCGGGCCTGGCATTCGTCTCCCTGCAAGGCGCCCAGATGCTCGGCCGGTTCCTCGGGGACGGGATCGTCGACCGCCTCGGGGATCGCACCACCGCCCGCCTCGGCGCGCTGATCGCCGCGAGCGGGATGAGCATCGCGCTGCTGTTCCCCCACCCGCTGACGGCCATGCTCGGTTTCGCGTGCGCAGGCTGGGGCATCGCCACCCTGTTCCCCGCGGCATTCCGCGCGGCGGACGAGGCCGAGGGCCTGCCCCAGGGGGTCGGCATCACCCTGGTGGGATGGTTCGCGCGGGTCGGGTTCGTGCTGTCCCCACCGGTGGTCGGGGCGCTCGCCGACCAGCTGACCCTGCGCTACGCGCTGTGGCTGGTGCCGTTGTACGCGCTCGGCATCATGGTCTTCGCGGGGTCCCTCGGTCCCGGCCCGGACCGCCGGGACGCGCTGCGCGAGCACGCCCGCTCGGACCCGTCGGACGCCTGAGCGCCGGGAGGCAGTCACAGCCGACTGACGTCGCCCGCGCCCTCGCGGCGGATCACCAGCTCCCCGCCGGTCAGGTCGACCACGGTGGTCGGCTCGGTGCCGACCTCGCCCGCGTCGATGATCGCGTCCAGCTGCTGATCCAGCAGATCCTGCACCACCCAGCCTTCGGTGGGCGGGTCCTCCTCGCCGGGCAGCAGCAGCGTCGAGGAGACGATCGGCTCGCCGAGAGCCTGAACCAGGTGGTGGGCGACCCGATGGTCGGGGATCCGCACCCCCACGGTGTGCTTCTTCGGGTGCGCCATCCGCCGCGGCACCTCCTTGGTCGCGGTGAGGATGAAGGTGTACGGCCCCGGGGTCGCGTTCTTCACCAGACGGAATACGGGGTTGGAGACGATCACGAACCGTCCCAGCTGCGAGAAGTCGGCGCACACCAGGGTGAAGTGATGCTGGGGACCCACCTGTCGGATCCGTCGGATCCGCTCCAACGGCTCCGTCGCATCCAGGGTGCACCCCAGGGCGTAGCAGGAGTCGGTGGGGTAGGCGATGAGGCCACCGTCGCGCAGGATCCGCACCGCCTGATCGATCAGTCGGGGCTGCGGGTCAACCGGATGGATGTCGAGGAATCGAGCCATGCCCGATGGTACGCCCGGCGACCGCCCGCAGCCGCGGCGCGCTCACCCCATCGACGCCGTCGGTTCCCCCCTCGCCGTCGTCCTCGAATGGTGCCACCTGCTCCCCGGTGCGCAGCCAGCCGTCCCCGCTGAGGGAATGCGCGGTCTCATCGGGACGATTCCAGTAGCCGTGGAACACCTGCGGGCCGGCGATCGCCAGGGTGCCGTCCGCGTCGACCCGGATCCTGACCTGCGGCAACGGCATGCCGAGCGCATCCGGTCGCTCCGCATCGAAGGCGCCACCCAGGGCGACCCCGCACTCCGCGCGCACATATCCGGTGGCGATCTCCCCACCGGTCGCCTCGACCCACCGGGAGGCGAGCTCCGGGGTGAGACCGAGATCCGCTACCAGCACCCGACGGATCGGGCGGAGGTCGGTGCCGGTCTGCTCGGCGACCCGCAGGATCCCGTCCATTGCCCGGGACGTCGTACACAGCAGGTCGACCGGGCAGCGCGCAACCGTTCCGACCACCTCCGCGGGGGAGTCGGCGAGGACCAGTCGCATCGAACCCAGCAGCGGGGCGACCACCCCGAACGGCGAGGAGGGGGCTTCGTGCAGTGGCGCAGTGATGCACACGGTAGCGCCGCGTTGGACCATATGGTCCACCCACTGCTCGCGCAGCTGCCGGGAAGCCGCGACCAGGTTCCCGTGACTGAGCATCGCCCCGAGCGGTGAGTCCGTGCCGCGGGCGCCGTAGTGGATCATCGCCAGGTCTGATGGATCCGGCAGCGGGTGGGCCGACGACAAGGGCTGCCCGCCGAGCAGCGTCTTCAGGTTCATGGCGCTCGCGCGGCGCAGCGCGATGCGGCTGCGGGCCCGCCGACGCGCCCGCGCCAGAGCCAGAGCGGCGCGCACCAGAGGCCGCCACGGATGACGGGCCGCCGTCGCCAGCGTCCGACGCCGGGACCGGCCCGGATCCACCCCCACCAGGGCCTTCGGGGCGACCGCTTCCGGAAGGGCCCGGAGCCGCGGCACCGCCGCCCGGTCCACCACCGCGACCACGGCGCGGTGGTCAGCGAAGGCATCGGCGAGGTCCCGGGCGGATGCGCGCGGATCCTGCAGGACGGCCACCGCACCGATCCGCATCACCGCGTGCAGGGCGACCACCGATTCGGGGTGCAGATCGCACACGATGGCGACCCGGTGGCCCCGTCGCACCCCCAGCTCATGCAGGGCTCGCGCGGCCCGATCCACCTGGGACTGCAGGCGGGCGTAGGCAATACGGCGACCCCGATGCTGCACAGCCGTGCGCTGCGGGTGCCGGGCCGACGCGGCGGCAAGCGCCTCGGGCACGGACTTCGGAACCATGGCGGTCATCGTAGGAATCGAGTCTGAGATATTCCCGGGCATTCCCGGCACGGAGATCCGCTGCACGTCGATCAGCGGGGTCTGATGCCTGATCTCCTGCCGCTCGCGAGCTCGCAGCACGTCGATCAGGCGATCACCACGAATTCGCGGCCGATCCACCGGGTGCGGCGCAGGCGCACCACCGCGCTGATCGGCAGCGGCCCCAGAATGTGCGGATAGATCTGCCCGGGCACCTCCGCGCCGTCCAGGTCCGTCGTCCCCGGCTGTCGTTCCACGGCGACCCCGGAGGCCTGCACCCGGTGCACGTCGATCTCCAGGATCACCAGATCCTCGGGCCGATCCGGATAGATCCGCTGAGCCACAGCAGACACCTGCTCGGGCATGCACGCGTGGATGTACCCCTGCTCCGCCAGGCCACGCCCCCGCGTGGAGTGGGTGTAGGTGCCCTCTGCGACCGCCTCATCCCAGGTCCGGCGTTCGGTGATATGCCAGATCAGGGGCGCGGACATGCCCGGCAGTGTAGCGTGACCGCCAACCTTCCCCGCCCGGCCGGCGCGGCCGATCACCGGCGGGCCCGTCGAGACGAGGGAGCGATGTCCCGCATGACCTACCGGATCCTCACGGTGTGCACCGGCAACATCTGCCGCTCGCCCATGGCCGAGTACCAGCTGCGCGAAGCGATCGAGGCGCGCGGCCTGTCCGACCGCGTCGAGGTCGCCTCCGTCGGCACCACCTCCTGGGAACAGGGGGAACCGATCGATGGCCGCGCAGGCGCGCTGCTGCGAGAGCGGGGGATAGACGCCTCGTCCCACCGCGCCCGCCACATGAGCGCCGAGGAGGTCCAGGCCGCGGACCTGGTCCTGGCTCTGGACACCGACCACCTGGACCCCCTGCACCGCGTCGCCGGCAATGCGAAGGACCGCGTCCGCATGCTGCGCGAGTTCGACCCCGAGGTCGGAGACGACCCCGGCATCCGCGACCCCTGGTACGGAGCCGATGAGGACTTCGAGACCGTCCACGCCCAGATCGCCGCCGCGCTCGACGGCATCCTCGACCACGTCGAGGCGGAGCTTGCGGGGACGGGCACCTCTCGGTGACCGGCGCACCCACGCGCCCGTCGGGACAGCACGGGGAGCAGGACCCGATGTGCCAGGACGCCCTCACCCTGGCCGCGACTCTGCGCCGCGGGGACGTCACCGTCGCCGACCACACCGAGAAGGTCCTCGCGTCCGCCAACACGCTCGGCCGGCGCGTCGGCGCCTTCGCCCACCTCGCTCCTGACCTCTCCCGCGACCAGGCAGCACGCGCTGACCGGGAGCTCGCCGACGGAGCGAACCGCCCCCTGCTCGGCGTGCCCCTTCCCATCAAGGCCCTGACGCCCGTCCGCGGCCTCCCGCACGACGCGGGGAGTCGCGCCTTCGCCGGGAACATCGCCGAGGCCACCGACGGTGTCGCCCAGGACATCCTGGACGCCGGGACCGTCACCATCGGCACCACCACCGTGCCGGAGTTCGGACTGCCCGCCTACACCGAACCTGCCACCGGGGCTCCGGCCCGCACCCCCTGGGACCTGCGCCGCACCGCCGGCGGGTCCAGCGGGGGAGCAGCCGCCGCGGTCGCCGCCGGCATCGTGCCGCTGGCCCACGGCACCGACGGCGGCGGATCGGTGCGGATCCCCGCCGCATGCTGCGGCATCCTCGGTCTGAAGACCTCCCGCGGTCTGGTCTCTCCCGGTCCATTGCGCACCGAGGGGCCCGGGCTCGTCGTCGACGGAATCCTCGCCCGGACGGTACGGGACATCGCCGCCGGACTCGATGTGATCGCCCGTACCCGGCCCGGAGATGCCTTCCCGCTGGAGCGCTCCGTGCCGTCCTACCTGGACGCTGTCACCGACACCCCGTCGGCCCTGCGGATCGGGGTTCTGGACACCCCGCTGAACATTGACGCGCCGGTGCATCCCGCGGCGCTCGCCGCCCTCGAGCGCGCCGCGCGCCTGCTCGAGGAGCTCGGCCATAGGACGACTCCGATCCCTGCGCCCTTCACCCCGGAGGAGTGGGAGGCGTTCATGCCGCTGTGGAGCGTCGGCGCCGCCTCCGTCCCCATCCCCGAGGACGCCGAGGACCAGCTGATGGAGCTCACACGGTGGCTGCGATCCGAGGGCCGGCGCCACGACGGGATCGCGCTCGCCACCGCAACCGCCGGCATGCAGCGCGTCGCGCGCACGGCCGGGGAAGCATTCGCCGCGTGCGACGTCATCCTCACCCCGACCCTCGCCGGTCCGCCCGCGTTCCCCGGAGAGTTGCACCTGCCCGACGGCTCCGCAGACTTCGATGCGCAGCGCGCCTTCACGCCGTGGACGGCCGCGTGGAACATGACCGGTCGCGCCGCGATCAACGTCCCGCTGCACCGCGAAACGGTGGGCGGCGTCGAGCTGCCCTTCGGTATCCACCTCGGGGCGGTGCGCGCCGGGGATGACGCCCTGCTGCTGGCGCTCGCCGCGCAGCTGGAGGAGGCGGACCCGTGGCCGCTGATTCGCGATGTTGCTCCCGAGACCGACGAGGGGACGGCGTGACGGCGCAGGCCGGGGGCGCGGGTTCCGCCGACGATGGTGCGGGTGACGGGGCGCGAGGCCCGGACACGACCTCCACTGCGCAGCCCGGAGATCCACCCGAGGTGCGGCTGGACGTGTGGCTGCACGCGGTGAGGCTCGCGAAGACCCGGTCCGCGGCGACGAGTGCCTGCCGCGGCGGGCACG
>JAUNUA010000093.1 GCA_030538435.1 Brachybacterium sp. | reverse complement strand
CCATCGCGATGAACCGCCTCGGCGGCAAGTCGAACACCGGTGAGGGCGGCGAGGACATCGAGCGCCTGCTCGACCCGACTCGCCGCAGCGCGATCAAGCAGGTGGCTTCCGGCCGGTTCGGGGTGACGAGCGCCTACCTCACGCACGCCGACGACATCCAGATCAAGATGGCGCAGGGCGCCAAGCCCGGTGAGGGAGGGCAGTTGCCCGGCCCGAAGGTGTACCCGTGGGTGGCCAAGACCCGGCACAGCACCCCGGGCGTGGGCCTCATCTCCCCGCCGCCGCACCACGACATCTACTCCATCGAGGACCTGGCCCAGCTCATCCACGACCTCAAGAACGCCAACCCGAACGCGCGCATCCACGTCAAGCTCGTCTCCGAGGTCGGCATCGGCACGGTCGCGGCGGGCGTGAGCAAGGCCCACGCCGACGTCGTCCTCGTCTCGGGTCATGACGGCGGCACGGGGGCCTCGCCGCTCACCTCCCTCAAGCACGCGGGCGCGCCGTGGGAGCTGGGGCTTGCCGAGACCCAGCAAACGCTCGTGCTCAACCGCCTGCGGGATCGCATCGTCGTGCAGACCGACGGCCAGCTCAAGACGGGCCGCGATGTCGTCATCGCCGCGCTGCTCGGCGCCGAGGAGTACGGCTTCGCCACGGCACCGCTGGTCGTGTCGGGCTGCATCATGATGCGGGTCTGCCACCAGGACACCTGCCCCGTCGGCGTCGCCACCCAGAACCCGGAGCTGCGCGAGCGGTACACCGGCACCGCAGACTTCGTGGTCACCTTCTTCGAGTTCCTCGCCGAGCAGGTCCGTGAGCATCTGGCCGCCCTCGGACTGCGGTCCCTGGACGAGGCGATCGGACGGGTCGACCTGCTGGATGTCGAGGACGCCCGGCGGCACTGGAAGCAGCAGGGCCTCGATCTGGCGCCCATCCTCTCCCGTCCGACGATCATGAACGGCGATCATGTCCGGCGCCGCCGTTCCCAGGACCACGGTCTCGAGCTGGCCGCCGACGTCCCCTGGATCGACGCCGCCCAGAGCGCCCTGGACGGCGGTCGGCCGGTCGTCCTCACCGACACGGTCCGGAACATCCAGCGCACCGCCGGCACGCTGCTCGGCCACGAGGTGACCCGGCGTCACGGCGGGGACGGCCTGCCGGAGGACACCATCCGCCTGTCGCTCGACGGCGTCGGCGGGCAGTCCTTCGGGGCGTTCCTTCCCGCCGGCATCACCATGGAGCTGCGCGGGGAGGCCAACGACTACGTCGGCAAGGGCCTGTCCGGGGGGATCATCGCGATCGGCCACGGCGCCGGCTCCCCTCCCTCCCGCAGCTCCGCCGTGATCGCCGGGAACACCTGCGCGTACGGCGCCACCACGGGCCGGCTGTTCCTCGCCGGCAGCGCGGGAGAGCGCTTCGGGGTGCGCAACTCCGGCGCCACCCTGGTGGTCGAGGGCATCGGCGAGCACGGCGCGGAATACATGACCGGCGGCATCATGATCGTTCTCGGTGACGTGGGTCGGAACCTCGGAGCCGGCATGAGCGGTGGCACCCTGTTCGTCCTGGACCTGGAGCAGGACCGGCTGAATCCGGCCGACGCCGCCGGGTTCTCCATCACCCCCGTCGCGGAGGAGCACCGTGACCTGGTGCTGGAGACCGTGCGCGAACACCACCGGCGCACGGGCTCCGACCGCGCCGCGGAACTGCTCGCCGACGAGGATGCCCTCATCGCGCGCCTGACCGCCGTGTCCCCGCGCGCATTCCTGCGCGTCACCGCGATCCGCGAGGACGCCGCCGCCGACGGCATCGACCCCGACTCCCATCTGGTCTGGAACACCATCCTGGAAGGACACCATGGCTGATCCCCGCGGCTTCCTCACCCACCGCGAGCGCGAGCTGCCCGCCCGCCGCCCGGTCCCGCTGCGCCTGATGGACTGGCGGGAGGTGTACGAGGTGCGCGAGCAGGGGGACCTCGCGGTGCTCTCCCGCCAAGCGGGTCGCTGCATGGACTGCGGCATCCCGTTCTGCCACGAGGGCTGCCCGCTGGGGAACCTGATCCCCGAGTGGAACGAGCTGGTCTACCGGGACGACTGGAAGGACGCCGCCGAGCGACTCCACGCCACCGACAACTTCCCCGAGTTCACCGGTCGCGCCTGCCCCGCCCCCTGCGAGTCCAGCTGCGTGCTCGGGATCAACCAGCCGCCGGTGACGATCCGCAACGTCGAGGTCTCCATCATCGACCGAGCCTTCGAGGAGGGGTGGGTCACCCCGCAGGAGCCCGGCCGCATCACCGGGCGCACCGTCGCCGTGGTCGGCTCCGGCCCCGCCGGCCTCGCCGCCGCTCAGCAGCTGACCCGCGCCGGTCACACCGTGGTGGTGATGGAGAAGGACGACCGCATCGGCGGGCTGCTGCGGTATGGCATCCCCGAGTTCAAGCTCGAGAAGCGGCATGTGGACCGGCGACTCGCGCAGATGCGCGCCGAGGGCACCCGGTTCCGCACTGGTGTGCACGTGGGCGACGGCAGCGACGGCACCACCTCCATCGAGGACCTGCGCCGCCGGTTCGACGCGGTGATCCTCGCGATCGGCGCCTCCACCCCCCGCGACCTCCCGGTCCCGGGACGCGAGGCCGAGGGGATCCACGTGGCCATGGACTATCTCGTCCCCGCCAACCGCGCCGTCGAGGGCGACGAGACTCCCCACCCCATCAGCGCCGAGGGCAAGGACGTGATCGTGATCGGTGGCGGCGACACCGGAGCCGACTGCCTGGGCACGGCACTGCGCCAGGGCGCCCGCTCGGTGACGACCCTCGCCATCGGCGTCCAGCCCCCGGAGGAGCGCACCGAGGACCAGCCCTGGCCGACCCACCCGGTGCTGCTCGAGGTCAGCGGGTCCCACGAGGAGGGCGGGGACCGCTCCTACCTGGCCTCGACAACCGGCTTCGAGGTCGACGACGACGGCCGCGTCGCCGGCATCAGAGTCGCGCGCACCGCCTACGTGGACGGGCGGAGGATCCCCACCCCCGGGACCGAGCAGGTGCTGCCCGCGCAGCTGGTCCTCATCGCCATGGGCTTCACCGGCCCGACGGACCAGGGTGTGCTGCCGGCCGGCACCGACCTCGACGCGCGGACGAACATCGCCACCGGCCCGGACTGGCAGACCTCCGTGCCCGGCGTGTTCGCGGCCGGTGACTGCGCCCGCGGCCAGTCGCTGATCGTGTGGGCGATCGCCGAGGGGCGCGCCTGCGCCGCCGCGGTCGATGCGCACCTCGAGGGCACGACGCGCCTCCCCGCTCCTGTCGTCCCCGGGCAGCGTCCGCTTACACTGTGAACAGCTCCCGTCGACGCGAGCCGGCCTCCGTGCCGTGCGATCGATCCGGGCGCGGCGGATAGGCTGGCCCGGTCCCCGCTTCCGAAGATTGGTTGTCATGCGCAAAGCGAAGATCGTCTGCACTCTCGGTCCGGCCACCAACACGTACGATCACATCCGCACCCTCATCGAGTCGGGCATGAACGTGGCCCGGATGAACCTCAGCCACGGCACCCACGAGGATCACGAGAAGGTCTACGAGAACATCCGCCGCGCCGCCGCGGATCTCGGCCGCAACGTCGCCGTGCTGGTCGACCTCCAGGGCCCCAAGATCCGCCTCGGCAAGTTCGAGGACGCACCGTACGACCTCGCTGTCGGAGACACCCTCACGATCACCACCGATGACATCGTGGGCACCCGTGAGCGTGTCTCCACCACCTTCAAGGGCCTGCCGGGCGACTGCCGTCCCGGCGACGTCCTGCTGATCGACGACGGCAAGGTCTCCGTGCGCGTCACCGAGGTCACCGACACCGATGTGGTCACGGTGGTCGAGGTTCCCGGTCCGGTCTCCGACAACAAGGGCATTAACCTGCCCGGTGTCGCGGTGTCCGTCCCCGCCATGAGCGAGAAGGATGTCGCAGACCTTCGGTGGGGCCTGCACCTGGGGGCGGACCTCATCGCCCTGTCCTTCGTGCGCGACGCCCACGACATGGACGACGTCCTGCGGATCATGCAGGAGGAGGGCATCCGCCTGCCGGTCATCGCCAAGATCGAGAAGCCGCAGGCGGTGCGGGCCCTGCGCCAGATCGTCGGCGCCTTCGACGGGATCATGGTCGCCCGCGGCGACCTGGGCGTGGAGCTGCCGCTGGAGCAGGTGCCGATCGTCCAGAAGCGGGCCATCGAGCTCGCCCGCCGCAACGCCAAGCCCGTGATCGTCGCGACCCAGGTTCTGGAGTCGATGATCACCAACCCGCGGCCCACCCGCGCGGAGGCCTCCGACTGTGCGAACGCCATTCTCGATGGTGCCGACGCCGTCATGCTCTCCGGGGAGACCAGCGTCGGCGCGTACCCCTTCGAGGCGGTCCGTACGATGGCCCGCATCGTCACCAACACCGAGGAGAACGGCGCGGAGCGGATCACCCCTCTCGGCACCATCCCCCACACCCGGGGCGGCGCCATCACCCGGGCCGCCGCGGAGATCGGCGATCAGCTGTCCGCGCAGTACTTGGTGACCTTCACCGAGTCGGGGGACACCGCCCGCCGCCTGGCGCGCCTGCGGCCCTCCATCCCGCTGCTCGCCCTCACCCCGTACGGGCAGGTCTGTCATCAGCTGGCGCTCTCCTGGGGCATCGAGGCGCACCTGGTGCCGATGCAGGAGAACACCGACGAGATGGTGCGCGTGGTCGATGAGCTGCTGCGCGAGCACAAGGGACTGGAGCCCGGTGACCTGGTGATCGTCGCCGCCGGATCGCCCCCCGGCGTCCACGGCTCCACCAACACCCTGCGGGTCCACCGCATCGGCGATCTCGATGGCACGGAGTCAGCGCGCATCGAGGCCGAGGGCATCGCCCAGGGCACCGGCACGCGGCTCTGAGGAGGCGACGTGCTCGGGAGGAACGACCGGGCAGGAGCCGACTCGGTGGAGCGCTGAGGAGGGCCCCGTGGGGCCGTTCGTACCGGGTGCGGGACTCGAACCCGCACGTCCTCACGGACAGCGCATTTTGAGTGCGCCGCGTCTACCAATTCCGCCAACCCGGCGCGCGACGGCCCCGTTCAGGGCCGTGACGCTGGACTAGGATACCCATTGCCGCACGGTGCCGGTCCATCAGGTCCGGCACCTCGACCGATCCGACCCAAGGTGCTCATGAACGACGAGAACACGACCGACGCCCCGCAGGAGTCCCCCGAGACCGCGCCCGCCCGCCGCGCCGTGGTCGCCGAGGACGAGAGCCTCATCCGCATGGACATCGTGGAGACGCTCACGGAGGCCGGCTTCGAGGTGGTCGCGGCCGTCGGTGACGGCGCCAGCGCCGTGGAGAAGACCCGCGAGCTGCGCCCGGATGTCGTCATCATGGACGTGAAGATGCCGCAGGTGGACGGCGTCAGCGCCGCGGAGAAGATCGGCGAGGAGAACCTTGCCCCCGTCGTCATGCTCACCGCCTTCTCGCAGACCGAGCTGGTGGAGCGGGCCCGGGACGCCGGCGCGATGGCGTACGTGGTGAAGCCCTTCACCCCGGGGGATCTGCTGCCCGCGATCGAGATCGCCATCTCCCGCCATCAGCAGATCAGCCAGCTGGAGACGGAGATCCAGGACCTCGAGGAGCGCTTCGAGACCCGCAAGCGCGTCGACCGCGCCAAGGGTCTGCTGCAGACCAACATGGGTCTCAGCGAGCCGGAGGCGTTCCGCTGGATCCAGAAGACCTCGATGGACCGCCGCCTGACGATGCGGGAGGTCGCCGACGCGGTCGTCGACCAGCTCGGCGCGCAGTCGAAGGACTGACGGGACCGCCTGTGCCGATTGCCCGTCGAACCCTGGCGCGGGCCCTACCCGCGGTGCTCGCGGCAGGGTCGGCCTCGGCGCTCGCGGGCTGTACGCGGGGTCGTCGCACCCCGCCGCCGACCGCGCCGCCGACGGTCGATGCGGACATGCCCGAGAGCTCGCTCGTGATCGGGCTGATCGGCACCGAGTCCGGTTTGCCGGGCAGCGTCGACCACCAGGTCGCGATCGGCTCGGGGGAGGCCATCACCGACATCCGTGTCTCCGCGTTCTCCGGCCCCTTCCACCGCGATCTGACGACGCTGGACCGGGCCGTGATCGGCAGTGGCGAGGAGCTCATCGAACAGGTCGGTGTGCTGGCGGACAACGGCGCCACCGTCGCCGTCGTCAACTGTGAGGACGGACATCTGCTGCAGGCGATGCCGGCCTTCGCCGAGGCGGGCATCTGCGTGATCTCTCCGACGTCCACCGCGATGGACCTGCGGGCCGAGGACCTGGATACCCGCGGTCTCCTGGTTCGTCTCGCCCCCGATGATGACTTGCTGGCCCGATACCTGGCCGAGCAGGCGATGGATGCGGGCGGGCAGGACACCCAGCCTGGCAGCTGTGCGCTGCTGGCCCGCGACACGGTGCAGGGCCGCAGCCTCGCCGCGCGTCTGCGCTACCACCTGGACCCCGCCGGGGGGACGCTCGAGACCCACCTGTACGAGCCCAACGGCAGTGACCACGACGGGATTGTCGCGGATGTCCTCGCCCAGCAGCCGGGTCTCGTGTTCCTCGCCGGCGGCGATGAGACCCCGGGGATCCTGCAGCGCATCGCCGATGAGGCGCGCGGGGAGTCCGGTCGGATCGAGCACGAGATGAGCCTTCGCCTCGGCTTCCACGCCTCCCGGCCACTGCGGGACGCCGAGGTGTCCTATGAGGCGCTGGAGGCTGTCACGGGGATGCTGCCGGGCGCGCCACTGGCCACCGCCCACGTCAACCAGCTGCTGAACGCGGACCCGAACCTGTGGGGGAGCGGGTTCGCCTTCGCCCAGCAGGGGTACGACGCGATCGTGCTGGCCGCGCTCGCGGCCCACGTCGCCCGCTCCACGGAGGGCACCCGGATCGCGGGGGCGATCGGTCAGGTCCTCGCGGGTGACAGCGACTGCACCAGCTACGACGCCTGCCGTCAGCAGCTGGACGTCGACCAGGCGGAGGACACCGCTTGGCTCGGGTTCAGCGGACCGCTCGGCATCGGCCCCGACGGTGACCCGAGCCGTTGCTCCCTCGCGGAGTTCGGGTACACCGGGGACCGGCTGATCGGAGAGCAGACGGACACGGTCCTGGAGCGGGAGGGCTAGGCGCCCTCGCCGCGGGGCGGCAGCAGCATGGTGTCCACCAGCACGGTGCTGAGCAGCCGCTCCTGGTCATCGTGGACCTCGACCAGGTAGGACGCGACCTGCCGGCCGCCGTGGCGCAGCGTGCAGGTGGCCCGGACCAGGCCGGAGCGACCTGCCCGGTGGTGCGTCGCGGCGACGTGCGTGCCCACGGCCTGCGCGCCGTCCCCGTGGACCTCCCGGGCGCGAACGATCGCGGCGAAGGACGCGATGGTCTCCGCCAGCGCGATCGTCGCCCCGCCATGGAGCAGGCCCGCCGGTTGGGTGTTGCCGACCACCGGCATGGTCGCGCTCCCCCCGGAGGCGTCGAAGCGCTCAATGCGGGTGCCGGTGCGCTCGACGAGGGTGCCGCGCAGCATCGATGCGAGGTCCTCAGGGGGCAGGGGCAGGTCCACTCCGGTGCTCATACGCACAGCGTGACACAGGCGTGCCAGAATCAGGCCCATGACCGAGAGCGCCCCGACCGACGCGACATCCGTCCGTTTCCTGCTGATCGACGGACACGCCATGGCGTTCCGTGCGTTCTTCGCCCTGCCCGCGGACAGCTTCACCGACGGGCGCGGACAGTCCACGAACTCCGTGTACGGCTTCACTCGCATGATGTTCAACCTCATCACTGCGGAGAGCCCCACCCACGTGGCCGTCGCCTTCGACCTCCCGGGCACCACGTTCCGCGACCGCATCTGGGACCAGTACAAGGCCGGGCGCGACGAGACGCCCCCGCAGTTCCAGGGCCAGATCGCCCTCATCCAGCAGGTCCTGGACGCGCTCGGCGTCACCTGGCTCACCTATGAGGACTACGAGGCCGACGACATCATCGCAACGCTTGCCACCCGCACCGAGGACCGCGGCGGCCAAACGCTCATCGTCTCCAGCGACCGCGACGCGATCCAGCTGGTCACGGACGACGTCACCCTGCTGCAGCCGGTGAAGGGCGTCACCGAGATGCGACGCATGACCCCCGCCGCGGTGGAGGAGAAGTACCAGGTCCCACCGGAGCGCTACCCGGATCTCGCGGCACTCGTCGGGGAGAGCGCCGACAACCTCCCGGGCGTCCCCGGGGTGGGACCGAAGACCGCCGCGAAGTGGATCACCGCCCACGGCGACCTCGAGGGAGTCCTCGCCCACGCCGAGGAGCTCACCGGCAAGGCCGGCCAGAACTTGCGCGAGCACCGCGAGGATGTGGAGCGGAACCGTCGCATGAACGAGGCGGTGCGTGACCTGGACCTTCCGGAGGACCTGGAGCGCTACGGTCTGGGCCGCGGCGACGGGGTCGCTCTGATGAGCATCTTCGACGAGCTCGCCTTCGGACCCACCATCCGCCGGGACCTGCCCCAGGAGTTCCTCGCCGGCGACTCCCTGGTCGGCGAGGAGGACACCGCGGCTGCCCGGGACCTCACCGCCATGCTGCGCCCG
>JAUNUA010000092.1:6305-8649 GCA_030538435.1 Brachybacterium sp. | reverse complement strand
CGGCCGCTGACACGAAGGACGCGGACGAAACCGCACCCGAGGCCACGGAGGCGCCCGCGCCTGAGGCCGCGGAGGGACCCGCGGACGGGAACGACAGCGACGCCGCCACCGCGTGACCCGCACCGCCGGTCCCGGGACGGGTCACGGCTCGCGCAGCTCCGAGGTCATCATGCGCAGTGTCCGCAGCAGTTCGTCGGTCATCGGATCGGAGTCGTCGTCGCTGCGGAGCATCGCGATCTCCTCGTGCAGCCCCTCCATCTTCCGGTCCAGCGTCGCCGACGTCTCGGCCGCGGAGACCAGATCATCCGCGAGCCGCGCGGGGACGTCGCCCTCGTACTTGTAGAAGATCTTGTGCTCCAGACTCGCCCAGAAGTCCATGGCGATGGTGCGCAGCTGGATCTCCACCGGCACCTGCTCCACTCCGGAGGAGAGGTACACCGGCACCTCCACCACCAGATGCACGCTGCGATAGCCGCTGGCCTTGGGGGCCGCGATGTAGTCGTTCTCGCGGCGCAGGCGCAGGTCGTCCTGGGCGAGCAGCATGTCCCGCACCGTGTACACGTCCGAGGTGAACGAGCACACCACCCGGACTCCTGCGATGTCGGTGACCTGCTCGCGAAGGTCAGTGAGGCTGGTGATGCCGCGCTTCTGGGCCTTGATGATGAGCGACGGCATCGACTTCAGGCGCGTCGAGTAGTTCTCGATGGGGTTGTAGTCGTGGGTGGTGCGGAACTCCCGCTGCAGCACCCGCAGCTTCGTGGCGACCTCGTCGATCCCGGAGCGGTAGGCCAGGAGAAGCCGTTCCACCGCGGCGCGTCGGCGCCGGAGGTCCTCGGGGGAGAGGTCGGTGAGGCCCTCGCCGAGATCGGCGGGGAGGGGGTGCTGGGTCATCGGGTCCTCACATCAGGGCCGCCGCGAGGCGACACACGTTGTCCACGTAGCGCCGGTACCAGGGTTCCTGCTCCCACTCCTCAGCGGTGAGGACCCGGGAGTTCTCCTCGTAGAGGTCGTCGATCCCGCGGAGCCGTCCCACCAGGTCCCCGTCGAAACTCAGCATCATCACTTCGTAGCTGAGGGCGAAGGAGCGGTAGTCCATGTTCGACGTGCCGATCGCACCGATGCGGTCGTCCACGGTCAGGTACTTCGAGTGCAGCACTTTCGGGGCGGCGTACAGGTGGATCCGCACCCCCACCCGCAGGAGCTGGTTGTAGTAGGAGCGCTGCGCATGCCCGACGATGAACTGGTCGGCCTTCTCCGAGACGAACAGGTCCACCTGCACCCCGCGCAGCGCCGCGGAGGTGATCGCGTTCAGCAGCGCATCGTTGGGCACGAAATAGGGGCTGGTGATGCGGACGTTCCGGGTGGCGCCGTGCACGAGGGCGACGAACATCCGCATGTTCGGTTCGCTCGGGAAGCCGGGACCCGACGGGACGATCTGGAAGGGATGGGAGCCCTCCCCCAGGGGGACGACTTCTGCGTCGAGGTAGCGCTCGGGGAGAATCTCGCCGGTCTCGATGTACCAGTCGCTGGCGAACACCGCCTCGATCTCCACCACCGCGTTGCCGGTCATCCGCACCGACAGGTCGTTCCACAGTCGCCCCACCCGGCGGTTCGCTGCGCTGCCGTAGGCGGGGTCGATGATGTTGTGGGACCCCAGGAACGCGACCTCGCTGTCGATGATCACCAGTTTGCGGTGGTTGCGCAGGTCCGGGCGGCGCCAGCGTCCGCGCAGGGGGTTCAGAGGCATCGCCAGGTGCCAGTCGACGCCGATGGCGGTCAAGGAGCGCTGCAGTTCCCGCCACCGCTTCGCCTTGGTGCGGCTTCCCCAGTGGTCCATGAGGAAGCACACCCGCACGCCGCGCGCCACCGCGCGCTCCAATGCCCGGTAGAAGACGTCGGTGGTCTCGTCCCAGTCCGTGATGTAGATCAGGACGTCCACGCGCGTGCGGGCCGCATCGATCGAGGCGGCGAGAGCCGCGAAGAACTCCTCGGTGTCCTCGTAGAGCTCTTCGCAGCATCCGCTGACGGCAGCCATGCCCGTTTGCTCGCGGTTCATGCGGAGCACGCTGCGCAGATGCGGATCACTGGTGGAGCCCGGGGGGAGCAGCGGGAACTGCTCGGCGTACTCCGTGAGGATCGCGTTGATCTCGTCCTGGATACGGTGCCGACGGCCCGTGACGTAGGGGCTGCCGATCAGCAGGTACAGGAAGATACCGACGACCGGCAGGAACAGGATCAGCAGCAGCCATGCGGAGGACGAGGACGGTTTGCGGTTCTCCGGGATCGTGCCGAGCGCCACGATCTTCACCGCGTACTCCAGCACGAGGAACGCTGTGGTGAGCAC
>JAUNUA010000092.1:4830-6205 GCA_030538435.1 Brachybacterium sp. | reverse complement strand
GCGGCGACCCCGGGGTTCACGAGCGCCTGGCCGGTTCCCAGCTGGATGCTCAGCAGGTCCCGCAGCACCGAGTGCACGTCCAGCAGGTACCGGTCCAGCACATCGCGCACCAGGCGGGTCTGGCGACGTTTGGCGTCCTCGTCCAGCTGGCGGACCTGGGAGCGGAGCGTGGGCGGGACCGCCCCGTCCTCGATGCCGGCGGAGCGCAGGAACGCGGCCCTCTCCTCCGCGGCGACCGTGTCCGCGTGCTCCTTCGCCTCGGCGGTGGCCTGCTCGACCAGTCTTTGCGCGGTGAGCACCGCAGTGCCGGAGCCGCGCAGGGACAGCAGTGCCCGGGCGGCGTCCTCGCGGGCCTGGAGGGACCCGTCCTGGGTGGCGTAGCGCAGTGCGAGACCGATGTGCCCCTGGGCGGCCCTCGCCGAGCGCTCGGCGAGAGCCGGGTCGATGCCGTCGCGGCGGATCAGCAGTTCGGCGACGACCTCGGCGCTGGGCACCGCGAGGCTCACCACCCGGCAGCGGGAGCGGATGGTCGGGGCGAGGTCCTGCGCGGAGGGTGCACACAGCATCCACACCGTCAGCGGCGGTGGCTCTTCGATGGACTTCAGCAGCACGTTGAAGGTGCCGGCGCTCATCCGGTCGGCGTCCTCCACCACGATCACGCGGTGGCGCCCGGTGGCGGGGGAGCGCTGGGCGACCTGGACGAGCTCACGCACCTCGTCCTTGGAGATGGACAGCTTGTCGGTGGCGACGACCCGCACGTCCGGGTGGGTGCCGGCGCGGGCCGTGACGCAGGCGTGGCACACCCCGCACCCGGGGTCCGTGGTGCGCTCACACTGCAGGGTGGTGGCGAAGGCCCGCGCCGCGGTCGAGCGCCCCGATCCCGGGGGACCGGTGATCAGCCACGCCTGGGCGAGGGACCCTCCGGGTGCGGCCGCGCGGCGCATCGCGGTGACCGTGGCCTCCTGACCGACCACGTCCTCCCACACGCTCACAGCGCCGCGGTCCCGTCCGCCGAGCCGGCGAAGGGCTGCAGGTCCGGAGCGATCGCGGCAAGGACATCGGCGTGGACGTCCTCGCGGCTGCGAGCCGCATCGATCACCACGAACCGCTCAGGCTCCGCGGCGGCAAGATCCCGGTACTCCCGGCGGACGGCCTCGTGGAAGGCACCCCCGGAACGCTCTAGCCGATCGAGCTCACCGGCACCGCGACGCTCGGCGATCGCGGCAGGCGACATGTCCAGCAGAATCGTGCGGGTCGGCATGATGCCCCCGGTCGCCCACAGCGACAGCGCCGCGATCTGCTGGGGATCCAGCTCCCGCCCGGCGCCCTGGTAGGCGAGCGAGGAGTCGAGATACCGATCGCTGAGGACGAGCCC
>JAUNUA010000092.1:2546-4730 GCA_030538435.1 Brachybacterium sp. | reverse complement strand
CGGACCTCGTCCATGGTCCCCATCACCGAGAGGGTGTCCGCCCAGCTCATGAGCGGGGACTCGAGGTCGCCGGCGGTGATGCGGCGCGCCGTCTCCGCCGCCTCGTAGGCCATGCCGTCCTCCGGGTCCGCCGGGTGCTCGAAGCGCGCGGTGCGGCCGTCGGTCAGGTCCACCTCGAGGATGCCGGGGGCGTAGAACGGTCCGGAGAGCCGCACCCGGCCCGCGGTGCCGACGATGGTTGCCTCGTTCGCGCCGCGTGCGCGCAGCGTGGTCTCCAGCAGCGCCCGACCCCCGCGCGAGCCTGCGGCCAGCAGCGCGACGTGCGCGTCGACACCGGTTGGAGCGAGGTCCCCGCGGACGGCACAGTCGGTGAGGTCGCCCAGCACGGCCTGGGCTATCGAGATGGGGTAGACCCCGAGGTCCAGCAAGGCGCCGCCGCCGAGGTCCGGATCGTAGAGGCGATGCTCGGGATCGAAGGGGAAGGCCTGTCCGTGGTCCGCCGCGACCGAGACGATCTCACCGAGGACTCCGCCCTCGATCAGGCGGCGCAGGACACCGTACTGGGGGAGGAACCGCGCCCACATCGCCTCCATCAGGAACAGGGAGCGCTCGCGCGCGAGATCGACCAGATCACTCGCCTGGGGGCGGTTCAGCGTGAAGGCCTTCTCCACCAGCACCGGGACGCCCGCCTCGAGCACTGTGCGGGCGAAGGCGTGGTGCTGGGCGTGGGGTGAGGCGATGTAGACGACGTCGAGGCCGCCTGCCTCCAGCATCTTCTCCACCGAGTCGAAGGCGCCGTCGATCTCCCGCGACCGGGCGAACTGCTCCGCGCGGTCCTGGGAGCGCGAGGCGACGGCCACGACGCGGGAGCTGGTCGCCCGGTGCAGGGTGTCGGTGAACTGGGCGCCGATATGGCCGGGGGAGATGACGCCCCACCGCAGGGCCGGGGCGTCCCGGGGGTCGGGCACGCCGTGCTCGGGGAGGGTCAGGTCCCCCTGGTGGTCCCGGTCGTCTCTGGACATGGCACCAACCTATCGGGGGTGGCGGACAGACGGGACCGGGGCCGTCCTGCCTCGGCAGGACGGCCCCGGTCACGAGTCCGGTGAACGGTTCGCCTAGCCCTTGACGGACCCGGCGGTCATGCCGCGCACCAGGAAGCGCTGCAGGCCGAAGAACACCAGCATGGGGATGATCATCGAGATGAACGCCCCCGCGGTGAGCAGCTCCGCGCCCTGACCCTGGGTGCCCAGCATGCCCTGCAGCTCCACGATCACGGTGCGGTTCGACCCGCCGCCGATGAACAGTCGGGAGATCAGCAGGTCGTTCCACACCCACAGGAACTGCAGGGTGGCGAAGGCCGCGATCGCCGGGGAGCTCATCGGTGCCACCAGCCGCCAGAACGTCTGGAAGTGCGAGGCACCGTCGATCTTCGCGCTCTCCACCACCGAGTTCGGCAGGGTCGCCATGTAGTTGCGCAGGGTGTAGACCGCCAGCGGCATGCCGAACCCGGTGTGCAGGATCCAGGCCGCCACGAACTGGCCGACGATCCCCAACCCGCGCGGCCCCAGGAAGTCCAGCATCGGCTGGAACGCCACCTGGATCGGCACCACCATCAGCGCGACGAACACGATGAACAGGATGTCGCGACCGGCGAACTTGGTGAAGGTGAATGCGTAGGCGGCGAAGGCCGCGAACATGATCGGCAGCACGGTCGCAGGGACCGCCACCACGATCGAGTTGATGAGCGCCTGGCCCATCGTCCCCTGGCCCAGCAGGTCCGCGTAGTTGTCGAACGTCCAGCCGCCCTCGAAGGGTGCGGTCCACCAACCGGTGGCAGCCGCGGCCTCGCGCGTCCGGAAGCTCGTGACGAGCAGGCCCAGGGTGGGGACGAACCACAGCAGCACCAGCAGCGGCATCACGATCATGGCGAGCGGCGAGCGGCGCCGCCCGTCCTTCATGGTTCCCCTCATCGGTTCGCCTCCTGCTGACGGAAGACCCGCACCTGGTAGATCAGGATCGGGAGGACAAGGACCAGCAGCACCACCACGATGGCGGAGGCCTGGCCCGCGTGCTGCGTGACGAACAGCCTGTTGAAGAACAGGTTCGCGATCACGTTGGAGTTGTCACGACCGTTCGTGGTCACGTAGATGATGTCGAAGATCTTCAGCACCAGGATCAGCACCG
>JAUNUA010000092.1:0-2536 GCA_030538435.1 Brachybacterium sp. | reverse complement strand
CAGGGTGGGCCGCACCTGCGGGAAGACGATCTGCCAGAAGATCCGGGCCTCGCTGGCCCCGTCCATGCGACCGGCCTCGATGGTGTCCTCCGGGACGGCCTTGATGGCCGAGGACAGCAGCACCATCGCGAAGCCGCTCTGCAGCCAGATCAGGATCACCATCAGTGCCAGGGAGTTCAGACGCAGGGTGTCCACCTGGTACCAGGGCACCGGGTCCGCGCCGAAGGCGGTGATGATGCCGTTCAGCAGACCGGTCTGCGTCTCCCCGGGGGTGCGGTACTGGTAGACCAGCAGCCAGATGGTGGCCGCACCGACGAAGCTGATCGCCATCGGCAGGAAGATGCCCGATTTGGCGAGCTTCTCCCCGGTGGGGCTGAGCTTGTCGGCGAGGACAGCCACCGCCAGACCGATCGAGACCGTCACGATCGGCACGATCAGGATCCACAGGAGGTTGTTGAACAGCGAGGACCAGAACTCCCCGTCCTGGAAGATCGTCGCGTAGTTCGCAAGCCCCACCCACGCGGTGGAATCGGCGTTGGCGAAGGAGTACACGACGGTCTGCAGCGTCGGGTACAGCAGCAGCAGGCCGATCAGCACGAGTGCCGGCAGCAGGAAGGCGTAGGGGATCAGCCCCTCGGCCCAGCGTGCCGGGAAGCTCTCCACCGTGATGTTCAGGAACCAGAAGAACACGACGGATCCGCCGATCCCCACCAGCAGGCCGAGCAAGCCGATGAGGATGCCGGAGTTCAGGAAGAACCCGGGGTAGTAGGCGAAGGCGAGGAACGCATTGCACACCAGCCACGCGGTGGCGACCATGCCGATGACGCCGATGAGCATCCGCAGCGGCCGGGCGGAGGACTGGGTCGAGTTTTCCGCAGGTGGGTCCACACCCTCGGGGGGTGCGCTCTTCCCGTCCGCGGTGATCGCGGCGCTGCTCACTGCTCCTCCTCGCCGTCCGCCTCGGCTCCCTCATCGGCCGGCCAGCTGGCCTCGATGTCATCGCAGGCCTCCTGCGAGGTCTTGGAACCCTGCAGCCACTGGACCATGTTGGTCCAGAACGACCCGCCGCCGACGGCATTGGGCATCACGTCCGAGCCGTCGTAGCGGAACACCTGGGCATCCGCGGCGATCGCGGCGACCCGGCGGGTGGTCTCGTCCGGGTAGCGGGAGTCGTCGAAGGTGGTGTGGGGGGACAGCCAGCCGCCGGCCTCGGCCCACGGGCCACCGAACTCCGGGGAGGACAGGAACTGCATGACCTTCACGGTGTCGTCGTTCATGGTGAACAGTGCCGCCAGGTCGCCGCCGCCCAGGATGGGCTGGCCGTCGAAGCCGCCCTCCCAGGTGGGCATGGCGAACACGCCGACATCGCTGTCCACGTTCTCCTGCACATCCTCGGGGAAGAAGCCGGTGACGAAGTTGCCCTGGCGGACCATCATCGCGCGCGGCGGATCCTCCCACAGCGGCAGCGGGGCCTCGGAGAACGGGGTGTTCAAGATGGTGGTGGTCCCGCCGAGAACGTTCCCGTCGGTCTTCAGCAGGTCGCCGACGATGTCGAAGACCTCCACCACGCGCTCGTCGTTGAAGGGGATGCGGTGGTAGATCCAGTCGTCGTAGACCTCCGGGCCGTGGACGCGGAGCATGAACTCCTCGATCCAGTCGGTGCCGACCCAGCCGGTCGCCTGGCCGGATTCCCAGCCGTCAGCCCACGGGGTGATGCCGTCGGCCTTCATCTCATCGGCGATCTCGTAGAGCTCCTGCATGGTCGCGGGCTCCGTGGAGTACCCGCCGTCCTCGTAGGCGGCCCGGGGGTACCAGATCAGGGACTTGCAGGCCAGGCGCATGGGGGCGGCGTAGACGCGGCCCTGGTAGCGGGCAGAGTCCAGGAAGCCGGGAATCAGGGTGCCGTTCAGCTCGTCGTAGTCCAGGTACACGTCGATCGGGACGACATCACCGTTGCGGGCGATGTCGAACAGGCCACCGGGCTGCGGGAACAGGGCGATGTCCGGCGCGTCGCCGGCGCCCACGCGCTGCTGGATGGTGGTGGTGAAGTCCTGGTCGGGGGTGTACTGGATGGTGATCCCGGACTCCTCCTGGAAGTCCGCGAGGGAGGCGACGAACGCCTCCTGCTCCTGGCCGCCGAAGGCACCGAGGATCGTGACGGTCCCCGTCCCGGGGGTGTCCCCCTCGGTGTACCGCTCGACGGTGGCGCCGGCGCCACCGCTCTGATCCGGGTTCTGCAGGCACCCGCTGAGACCGACAGCGGCGGCTGCCGCCGATCCAGCCATCAGGGTCCGGCGTGAGGGACGAGCTCGCATCTGCTGCTTCCTTCGTCATCGAGGGATAGGGATGAAACCGCCTCAGAATAGGCCCCCCTCAGAGAGCCCTCGGCCACCCAGGTCCCGACATGCGGGCGGGCCGGAATGATCGTTACCCGAATGATGTCGATCCCGCGCGATCCTGCCCGGCTGCTCGCGCCAGCGCGCACGATCGCGCGAGCGCAGGGGCCGAGTGAGCTCACAGATCTGGTGAGCACAGG
>JAUNUA010000091.1:6431-8667 GCA_030538435.1 Brachybacterium sp. | reverse complement strand
GCTGCGGGACCTGCCGCGCGTGCGGGACCGATGGGCGCCTGCCCTGCACGGAGGGTTCGCGCACGAACACCGAGGGCACCCTGCTGAGTGGCGGGAGGCGATTGCGGCGCGACGGGGAGGACATCCACCACCACCTGGGCGTGAGCGGTTTCGCCACCCACGTCGTGGTCGACGCCGCGAGCGCCGTCGTGGTTCCTCCCGAGGTGCCCGCCGATGTCGCCGCCGTGCTCGGCTGCGCCGTCCTCACCGGCGGTGGGGCCGTCACGAACGCCGCGAAACCTGGCCCCGAGGACTCGGTGATGGTGATCGGTCTCGGGGGCGTCGGTATGGCGGCCCTGCTGGTGGCCCTCGCCGCCGATGTTCGCGAGGTGATCGCCGTGGACACCCTGGAGGTGAAGCTGCAGCGCGCTCGGGAGCTCGGAGCTGACCGCGCCGTCACGCCCGCCGAGGTCGCCGAGCGGAAGATCACCGCTGACCGCGTCATCGAAGCGGCCGGGCACCCGCGGGCGTTTGAGACCGCCGCCGGCGCGATCGGCGTTGGCGGCACCATGGTGACCGTGGGCCTGCCCGCCCCGGACGCCCGCGTGGAGATCGCACCGCTGCCGCTCACCGCCCAGGCGCAGACCATCATCGGCTGCTACCTCGGTTCGGCCGTTCCCCAGCGGGACATCCCCGAGTACGCCACGCTGTACCTGGAGGGCAGGCTGCCGGTGGAGGAACTGATCAGCGCCCGTATCCGCCTGGAGGACATCAACGCCGCAATGGACCTGCTGGCCGACGGCACAGCTATCCGCCAGATCATCCTGTTCGATCAGTAGTGGCCGCAGTCCAGCCCCGTCCTGACCGCCCGTTCTGACCGCCCCCGACCGAAGGAGAACCCCATGCCGGAGCTGCCCGAGATCACCGAGCGCACCATCGCCTCGCTGCTGGAGCGGGTGCCCCGCGGCTCCTTCGTCGGGGGCGCGTGGACCAGCGGCACCCCGGCCCTCGACGTCATCGACCCCGCGACCGGCGAGGTACTGACCCAGGTGATCGACGCGGACGCCGCGACCACCGGGACCCAGGCCCTCGACGCGGCAGTCGCCGCGCAGGACGCATGGGCGGCGACCCTGCCGCGGGAGCGCTCAGAGATCCTGCGCCGCGCCTACGGGCTGTGCCACGAGCGGGCCGACGACCTCGCCCTCGCGATGACTCTCGAGATGGGTAAACCCCTCGGTGAGGCGTACGGCGAGGTCACCTACGGGGCGGAGTTCCTGCGCTGGTTCTCCGAGGAGGCGGTGCGCCTGCCTGGGCGGATGCGTCCCGCTCCCGCGGCGGAGGCGACGGTGGTCGCGACGTCCCGGCCCGTCGGCCCGGTGCTGGCGATCACCCCCTGGAACTTCCCGCTGTCGATGGGCACCCGGAAGATCGCGCCGGCGCTCGCGGCCGGCTGCACGGTGGTGCTGAAACCGGCCACGGCGACCCCTCTTACGTCCCAGCTGCTGATGGAGATCCTGGTCGATGCCGGGGTGCCGGACGGGGTGGTGAACTGCGTGGTCACCTCCGACGCGAAGGGTCTGTCCTCCACGCTGATGGCCGACGACCGGTTGCGGAAGGTGTCCTTCACCGGTTCCACCGGGGTGGGGAAGGTGCTGCTGCGTCAGGCCGCCGACAATGTCCTGCGCACCTCCATGGAGCTGGGCGGGAACGCGGCGTTCCTGGTGCTGCCCTCCGCGGATGTGGACACGGCAGTCGAAGCGGCCGTACCCGCGAAGTTCAGGAACAACGGGGAGGCCTGCACGGCGGCGAACCTCTTCTACGTGCACAGCAGCGTCGCAGAGGAGTTCACGCACTCTCTCGCGGAGCGCACAAAGGCGCTCGTGCCGGGACCGGGCATCGACCGCTCCACCACCATCGGCCCGCTCATCGACGAGGCCGCCGTCGCGCAGGTCGAGGAGCTGGTGGCCGACGCCGTGGAGCGGGGGGCGCGGGTCCTCGTCGGCGGGCAGCGGCTGGACCGGCCGGGATTCTTCTACGCTCCGACGGTTCTGGCGGACGTCCCCGCTGATGCACGGGTGACCCGGGAGGAGATCTTCGGGCCGGTCGCACCGATCATCGTGATGGACGACGTCGAGGAGATGATCGCCGCAGCGAACCGCACCGAGTTCGGGCTGATGAGCTACGTGATGGCCGAGGATCTCGCCGAGATGACCCGCGCGGTGCAGGGCATCGAATCCGGCATGGTCGCGGTGAACCT
>JAUNUA010000091.1:0-6331 GCA_030538435.1 Brachybacterium sp. | reverse complement strand
CCGGCGGCGGAACCCGCGCCCGCTCCCCGCACGGTCGTCGGATAGATCTCCGGGCTGATCGCGTACAGCGCTCCCCAGGCGCCCAGGTTGAAGAAGGACAGCAGGCAGCCGAAGGCGATGATCGTCGCGGTGGCGTCGGCGGTGCCGAACAGCAGTGCGGCAACCGCGGAGCCGGCGAGGAAGATGCACAGTGTCCAGCGGCGACCGAGCACCTCGATCAGCCAGGCGCTCACCGCGTACCCGGGGATCTGGGCGAGGGTGATGATGAGGGTGAAGGTGAAGGAGCGGGTCAGGTCGTAGCCGCGCTCCACCAGCAGCGTGGGGATCCAGATGAACGCGCCGTAGTACCCGAGGTTCACGCAGAACCACACCGCCCACAGCGCCATGGTGCGGCCCCGCAGCGCCGGCGACCAGATCGACTGCCGTTCCCGCCCGGGGATCTGCGCATCCTCGCTCACCGGGGCGGCATCGGCGACGGGCGGCGGTTCCCCGGGCTCCAGCCCCGCGGACGCCTCGAAGGACCGCACCACCTGCTCGGCCTCGTCCTCGCGTCCCGCCGTCTCCAGGTACCGCACGGACTCCGGCATGCCCAGCCGCACCACCAGCGCGTACAGCGCCGGCACCGCCCCGATCGCGAGCGCCCAGCGCCATCCGTCGGGCCCGGACGCGACCACGTAGGTCCCGATCAGTGCCGCGAGAATCCAGCCGAGCGCCCAGAACGCCTCCAGCCACACGACGACGCGGCCGCGGATCTTCCGCGGCGCGAACTCGCTCATGAGGGTGGAGGCGACCGGCAGTTCCGCGCCGAGGCCGATGCCGACCACGATCCGCAGCGCCACCAGCATCACCAGGCCCGTGGCGAGCGCCGAAGCGCCCGTCGCCAGACCGTAGACCAGCAAGGTGAGCGCGAAGACGAGACGGCGCCCGATGCGGTCGGCGAGGATCCCCCCGAGCACCGCGCCGACCGCCATTCCCGCGAAGCCGGCGGAGGCGACGAGGGACTGCTGCCCGAGGGTGAGCTGCCAGTGGACCGCGAGCGCCGCGATGAGGAACGACACCAAGCCGACGTCCATCGCGTCCAGCGCCCAGCCGAGGCCGGAGACGCCCAGCATGCGGCCGTGCTTGCGGGTGAAGGGGAGGCGGTCGAGCCGTTCGGTGCGGGTGGCGGTGCGCGCACCGGTGTGCGCGGCTCCGGAGGGTGAGGTCATGGGTGGCGGGGAGGGCGCGGGATCAGACCGGGGTCTCGCCGGAGAGCTCCCCCAGGTCGTCGCCGTCGAGGTCGGTGGTGGGGATCTGCGGTTCGGTGAAGCGGTCCCCGCCGATCGCGTCGACGTCGAGGTCGTCACCGGCGAGCTCGTCGACCTCGCGAGCGTCGTCCCCCTCGGAGACCATCTCGTCGCCGTCCCGGTTGCCCTGCTCGGCCGCGGCGGAGTCGTCCTCGTAGCCGGCGTCCTCCGCGCGGGCGGTCTCGTCGTAGCCGTCGTCGGGGTCGTGGTCCCGCTCCGCCTCGAGGATGTCGTCGGCGCCTTCGATGCCGGAGCCGACGGGGGCGTCCGCGCCTGGTTCGATGCCCTCGACTTCGTGGCGGTCGGGGTCGCCGCCCAGCTCGGCGTCCAGCTCGTCGTACGGGGTGGTGTCGGATTCGCTCATCGGAACCTCCTGGTCGGGCGCATCGGCGGACGGACCTGCTCAGTCTACGGATGACGGCGTAGCGTGAGATCCCGTGACCGATCCCGCCCCGAGCCGTGAGCGCCCCTTGGAGGATGTGCTGTCCCGGGCACCCTGGTGGGCGCTTCCCGCGGCGCTCGGCGTCGGCGTGATGAGCGCCGCCCAGTCCCGCATCAACGCCGAGCTCGCCCGGCAGCTCCAGGACCCTTTCGCCGCGGCGCTGATCTCTTTCGGGACCGGTCTGTTGATCGTCTTCGCCGTGCTCGGCGTCACCCCCCGGGTGCGTCGCCTGGTGCGGCGGTTCGCGCACGACCTGCGCTCCGGGGCCTTCTCGTGGGTGCTGGCGATCGGCGGTCTCGGCGGGGCGTTCTTCGTGCTGACGCAGGGGCTCTCGGTGCCGTTCACGGGGGTGGCGCTGTTCGTGCTCGCGGTTGTTACGGGGCAAACAGCGACGGGTCTGGTGGTGGACCGGTGGGGTCTGGGGCCGGGCGGGCCGCGGCGACTGACCGTCCCGCGCATGGCCGGCGCCGCCCTGATGGTGCTGGCGGTGGGGATCGCGATGTCCGGGGCGGTGCGGATCGACGCGTCCTGGGTGCTGCTGGTGCTGCCGCTGATTGCGGGGTGCGGGATGGCGCTGCAGCAGGCCGTGAACGGGCGGGTGTCCCAGCACGGCGGGCACGTCATGGTCGCGACCTTCGGGAACTTCGTGGTCGGCACCGGCGCGCTGCTGCTGATCGCGCTGGTCCACATGGCCGTCGCGGGGCCACCCCGGGCGCTGCCGACGAACCCGGTGCTGTACCTCGGCGGCGCGATCGGGGTCGTGTTCATCGCCTTGGCGGCGCACCTCGCGAAGCCGCTCGGGATCCTCACCCTGGCGATGGGAACGATCGCGGGCCAGGTGCTCGGCTCGCTGGTCCTGGACGTGATCGACGGTCAGCTGCGCGGCATGACCGTGGTCGGTGCTGTGCTGACGCTGGTGGCGGTGGCGATCACGGCCGGGGTGCGGCCGCACCAGGCCCCGAGTCGAGCCACCTGATCACCTGCTGTTCGAGGGCCTGATCGTTGCGGGCCCCCATCACCGCCTGCACGCCCTTCTCGTCCCGCAGGTGGGTCAGCATGTTCTGCAGCGCCTCCACCTGCCCCGTCGGATCCGTCAGCAGCAGCATCACCACTAAGCGCACCGGCAGGAACTTCTCCGGGGCGCCCATCTGGGCGAATGTGACCGGTTCATCGAGGGTGACAACGGCGATCCCCGGAGTCAGCACATGCTCGGCGTCGGTGTGCGGAATCGCAGTGGGTATCGGCGTGGGCAGACCCGTCGGGTACTCCCGCTCCCGCGCCAGGACCGACCGGAAGAACGTCGGCGCGACAGCCCGGCGGGCCAGAAGCAGATCGCTGAGGGCCTTCAGGACCGCTTCATCGCTGCGGGCCGTGACATGCGCGCGCGACACACCGGGGATGGGATGGAGGATGGCGTCGGCGCCGGACATGGCCTCTCCTTCTGGGAGCCTGTGACCCCCATCATGCCAGCCAGGCCCCCACGCGGCGAGCAAGGTCCGCGTCGTCCGCCGCGTCCAGAACCTGGCGGACCGCCGCCTCGTCCTGCAGGCGACTGATCAGAGTCTGCAGTGCCTCAAGCTGCGCCGAGGGGTCGTTCAGCACCAGCATCACCACCAGCTCTGCAGGGACCTGGCGATCGCTGGACCCCATTTCCCCGAACGCGACCGAGCGGGCGAGCGTAGCGACCGCGATCCCGGGGGTGAGCACATGCTCGGGGTCGGTGTGAGGAATGGCGGTGGGAACCACCGTCGGCAGACCGGTCGGATACTTCTGCTCCCGTGCGAGCACCGACTCGGTGAAGGACCCGGTGACGGCGCCGGCGGCATCGAGCCGGTCGGCAAGGGCGCGCAGAACCTCCTCGGCGGTGGAGGCCTCGAGGCGGGCAATGGCGGCCCCGTCGATCAAGTGGAGTCCGCCGGGGACCACCCGGGTGTCGTCATCGCGGGTCATGGACGCATCCTCTCAGGCAGGCCGGTATCCCGATCACCGCGCCAGGCGTGGTTCTCACGCGGCCGTACCGGGACCGGGCTGCGCCTCCGCGTCCACCCCGGCGGTCTCGGCGGCGAGACGCTGGTCGCGTCGGCGCATCGCGATACGGATGGCGAACGCCCCTGCGAGGCAGAGCACCGCCACGCCGAGGACACCCCCGACGCCGAGCTGCGCCGCCCCCATGAACAGGCCGGTCAGCGGGTTCGCACCGTCCACGATCGAGGAGATGGTGGTCTGGCCTTCCTGCAGGTCGAAGCCGGATGCGACGGCCACGCGGGTGAAGGTGGGAGCGATCCAGGTGGCGATGAACAGGCCGCCACCGATCAGGATCGCCCCGCCGATCACCGAGCGCACGATGTTCCCGCGGAAGATCGCGACCATGACCGCGACCACGAAGGGAATGGTCGCGAGGTCCACCAGCGGCAGCACCCGGTTCCCCACCGGCGCGAGGACCACCGCCGTGAGCAGGGTGATCGGCACCAGGATCAGCGAGGTCGCGATCACCGCAGGCTGGCCGACCGCAACCGCCGAGTCCAGCCCGATGTAGAACGTCCTCCCGGGGAAACGCTTCTGGATGAACTCGCGGGCCGCCTCCGAGATCGGCATCAGACCCTCCATCAGGATCGACACCATGCGTGGCAGCAGGAACATCGCCGCCGCCAGGGAGATCGCGAGGGTCAGGATCGCCTGGATGTTCTCCGCGGGGCTCGAGAGCCCGTAGCCGAGCAGACCGATCACGAGGCCCAGCACGAGCCCGATCACCAGGGTCTCCCCGAAGATCCCGAAGCGCCTCTGGATGGCCTCCGGGGAGGCGTCCAGCCGGTTCAGACCGGGAATCATGTCGAACAGTTTGTTCATGGGGATCGCGAGCAGCCCGTACGGCGCGGAGGTGCCGTGCGGGAAGGAGATCTCCGGCAGGTTGAAGTACTTCTGGACGATCGGCGCGGTGAGGTCAGCGAACGCGAGGATGAGGGTCAGGTGCACCGCCGCGGACAGCATCCCCAGCCAGAAGTTCCCGGTGACGGCAGCGACGAGCGCACCGATCAGCGCGCTGTGCCAGTAGTTCCACAGGTCGATGTCGAAGGTGCGGGTCATCCCGGTCAGCAGCAGAACCAGGTTCACCGCAAGCCCCAGCGGGATGATGACCGCCCCGATCGTGGAGCCGAAGGCGATCGCGGCGGACGACGGCCAGCCGACGTCCACGATGTTCAGCTCCACTCCGAGGCGCTGCGCCATCGCCTCCGCGGCGGGGCCCACCTGACCGCCGAGCAGCCCGATCACCAGGTTGATGCCGATGAACCCGATGCCGATGATGATGCCGGCGCGGAAGGCCTTACCGAACTTCAGCCCGAGGATCATGCCGAATGCGGTGATGAGGACCGGCAGGACGACGGAGGGTCCGAGGTCCGTGAGGTACCCGGAAATGCCGGCGAGGATCTCTTGGAACGTCATGATGCTCTCCTTCGAGCGGGATCAGGGGATGACGCGGATCAGGGGAAAGGGGATGGGTGAGGCGGGGTGGGGTGAGATGGGGTGGGGGCGTTCCGTCAGGACAGGTGGTCGGAGATCTCCTCCAGGACCGCCTCCTGGCCGACGCCGGTCAGCAGCGGCAGGGCGCGGATCACGGGGATCTGGACCGAGGAGGGGATGTCGGTGGTGGCGACGATCAGGTCAGCGGCCTGACCGCCCTGCAGGAGGTCCATCACCTTGCCCTGCTCGACGGTGGCCTGGATCCCCTTGGCCTGTAGGTGGTCGCGGACCTTGGAGGCGACGACGGTGGAGGTCGCCACGCCGGTGCCGCAGATGATCAGAACCTTCTTCATGGGTACTCCTTGGTGTCGAGAATGTCGGGGTTACCGCATCAGAGTGCCAGACGCAGCGGGTCGTCCAGCAGATCCTGGAGCGTCTGGAGGGCGCGTGCCGCGTCGGCTCCGTCGGCCGCGCGGTGATCGATCGAGAGGCCGACCTCGCAGGCCATCCTCCCGATGACGGTGCCGTCGTCCGCGACGTGCGGCGCGAAACCGACCGTGCCGACGCTCAGCGCGGTGGCCTGCGGCGGGGTGATGAGGGCGTTGAAGCGGTCCACGCCCATCCCGCCGAGGTTGGAGACGGTGCCGGTTCCCGGGCGCAGGAGGGATGCATCGATCTTTCCATCCTTCGCATCGGCGGCGAGCGCGCGGACCTGCCCATCGAGATCACGGATCCCGATCTGGTCGGGGTCGGTGAGCGCTGGGACCATCAGGCCACCGGGGGTGTCGACCGCGAGGACCACGCTGACCGTCTCGTTGCGAGCGACGCCCGTCCCGGCCCAGTAGCCGTTCAACTGCTCGTTCTGGCGCAGCAGCATCGCGTAGGCGCGGACCAGCAGCGTCGTCCAGCTGACGCCGCGCAGCACCCCGGTGCGGGCGCGGGCTGTCGCGGAGAGGTCGAGCGTGCGGAACGCCGTGAACTGCGGGACGACGGCGGTGGGCTCCATGGCCCGGGCGGTGAGCTGACGGGTGCGGCGGGTGCGCGCGTCCCCCAGCAGCTGTTCCGGGGTCGCATCGGCGACCGGGGCGCTCAGCGTTCCCCCGGCTCCGGCGGCAGGTGCCGTCGCGGGGTCTGCCGATGCCGT
>JAUNUA010000090.1:3905-8684 GCA_030538435.1 Brachybacterium sp. | reverse complement strand
GAGAAGCCCTGGCTTCGCACTATCGGACGCGGGTTCGATTCCCGCCGGCTCCACGACGCTCTCGATGACAAAAGACCCCCTGCCGAGGAGTGTTACCTCCCGGCAGGGGTTTTTTGTCTGTCGAGGCGGATGCTTCGAGCACATCTGGGCCCTGGTCGCCCCACGGCGCTAGCCTGTGCGAGTTGATCACGGACACCGCGCCTTGTCCGTGGCCGGGGAGGATAACCGGGATCCTCCGCTACGAACGGCGAACGCACGAAGGCCCTTGGGGCTTGCCCAGCAGGGTCAGGGTCCAAGCCCAACAGCATCATCAGCGTGAAGGGGTCACGATCCCTCGTAGACGCTGTCGCGTCGACCGATGGAGAACACCTCGATCGTCACCACGGAGTCTTGGATCACGGCGAGGATGCGGTATGAGCCCACCCGGTAACGCCATTCCCCTGAACGGTTCGCGGTCAGGCCTTTGCCGAAGGCGCGCGGGTCAGCGCAACCGTCGAGGTGATTCTCGATCCAGGTTGCGAGGATCCGGGCCTCGAACCGATCCATCTTCCTGAGTTGCTTGCGGGCTCTCGCGGTCAGCACCACGCGGTAGGTGGCGGGCGGCGTCGTCATTCGGAGAGGTCGTCGAGGATCTCATCGATGCTGTACCGCTCCCCGGAGTCATGGGCGATGGCGTCGCGGAGCTCGTGGAGGTCGTAGGAGTCCTCAATCTTCTCCAGGATCGCACCGCGGGCGAACTCGGAGATGGTGACGCCCTCGAACATGGCGAACTTTCGGACGAGTTCGGCGTCCTGCGCGTTCATGCGCACGGTCATGGTGGTCATGGTTCCACTCCTTGGCACAGCGAATCTGAATACAGTGTATTCGCGGGGTGTGCGCTCCGGCAATCAGATCGTGGCCAGCAGCGAGCACTCCGACTGCCTCAGCGTGCTACTGTCTCCCGCGCCTCGACGAACGCCCGCACACAGGTCTCGATGTCCTCGGCGGAGTGCGCAGCGGACAGCTGCACGCGGATGCGGGCCTTGTCCTTGGGCACCACGGGGTAGGAGAACGCGGTGACGTACACCCCGCGCTCGAGCATCGCGTCGGCGATCCGCCCGGCGAGCGCGGCGTCCCCGAACATGACCGGGATGATCGCGTGCTCCCCGGGGAGCAGCTCGAAGCCCTCCTCGCTCATGCGGCGGCGGAACAGGGCGGCGTTCTCGAACAGTGTCTCGCGCAGGGCGGCGCTGTCGGCCACCAGCTCGATGGCCTTCAGCGTCGCGGCGACGATCGACGGTGCCAGGGAGTTGGAGAAGAGGTACGGGCGGGCCCGCTGCCGGAGGATCTCGATGATCTCCGCGCGGCCGGAGACATACCCGCCGCTCGCACCGCCGAGTGCCTTGCCGAAGGTGCCGGTGTACAGGTCCACCCGGTCCGAGACCCCGAAGTGCTCCGGCACCCCCGCCCCGGTCTCGCCCATGAAGCCCACGGCGTGGGAGTCGTCCACCAGCACCAGGGCGCCGTACTCGTCGGCGAGGTCGCAGATCTCGTCCAGCGGCGCCAGGTACCCGTCCATGGAGAACACGCCGTCGGTGACGATGATCGTGCGCCGCGGGCCCGCCCCGTCGTTCAGCTCCCTCGTCGCCTCCAGCTGCGCACGCAGATCCTCCATGTCGGCGTTCTGGTAGCGGAAGCGGGCGGCCTTGGACAGGCGGATCCCGTCGATCAGGGAGGCGTGGTTCAAGGCGTCGGAGATGATCGCATCCTCCCGCCCGAACAGCGACTCGAACACACCGCCGTTGGCGTCGAAGCAGGAGGAGAACAGGATCGTCGCCTCGGTCCCCAGGAAGGAACTGACGGCGTCCTCCAGCTCCAGGTGGAGGTCCTGGGTGCCGCAGATGAACCGCACCGAGGCCATCCCGAAGCCGCGTGAGTCCAGGGCCTCCCGAGCGGCGGAGACGATCCGCTCATCGTCGGCGAGCCCCAGGTAGTTGTTGGCGCAGAAGTTCAGCACCTCGCGCGCCTCCCCGTCCGTACCGGTCGCGGTGACGTGGGAGGACTGCGGGGTGGAGATCGCGCGTTCGTGCTTGTAGGTGCCGGCCTCGCGGATCGCGTCGAGCTCCTCGCGCAGCTGGTCCTTCATCGTTCCGTACATGGTGGGGCTCCTTCGATGGTGAGGTCGGGCAGGTGCCGGCGGTGGCCGGGTCAGTCGACGGGCATCCAGTCCAGGACGACCTTGCCGCCGCTGCCGGTGCGGGCGATCTCGTAGGCCCGTTCCCAGTCCGCCGCCGGGATGACATCGGTGATGGTCGCGGTGATCTTCTCCCGCAGATCGGTACTGGTGGTGGTCATGGCGCTCATCGCGTTCCAGGACTCGTACATCTCCCGCCCGTAGATCCCCTGCAGGGTCAGCATGCGCGTGATGACGGCGGTCCAGTCCACCTCGAAGTGACGCGAGGGCAGGCCCAGCAGTGCGACCTTCCCGCCATGGTTCATGTTCTCGATCATCTCCTGCAGGGCACTGGCCTGACCCGAGATCTCCAGGCCCACGTCGAACCCCTCGCGCATGCCCAGCTCCTCCTGCACCTCGCGCAGGCTGGTGCGGGAGACGTCGACCGTCGCGTCGACCCCCACCTCGTCGGCCATCCGCAGCCGATGCTCGGCGATGTCCGTGATGGCGATGAACCGTGCGCCCGCGTAGCGCGCCACGGCAGCAGCCATCAGCCCAATGGGCCCGGCGCCGGTGATCAGCACGTCCTCCCCGACCAAGGGGAACTTCAGGGCGGTGTGCACCGCGTTGCCGAGCGGGTCGAACACCGCGCCGAGCTCCGGACTGATGACGTCGCTGCGTCCGTCGTGCTCGTGCACCCACGCGTTCTCATGGGGAATCACGACGTACTCAGCGAACGCCCCGTCCCGCTGTACCCCCACGCCGCGGCTGCGAATGCACATGTGGCGTCGGCCTGCGCGGCAGTTCCGGCAGGTCCCGCACACCACATGTCCCTCACCGGAGACGCGGTCGCCGATGCGGACGTCCGCTACGTCCTCCCCGACCTCGACGACCTCGCCGTAGAACTCGTGCCCGGGGATGAACGGGACGGTGTCGCACATGGCCTGGGCGGAGGAGTCCCACCCAAGGATGTGCAGGTCAGTACCGCAGATGCCCGCCCGCATCACGCGGATCCGCACCTCGCCAGGTCCGACCCGGGGGATGGGCGCCTCCACCATCTGCAGCCCCGGCCCGGGTCCGGTCTTGCGCAGGGCTCTCATGGTGTCGGGCATAGCGGGGATGGTCCTCTCCGGATGCGGCGGGCGGTGCCACCGAGTCTAGGGGCGGATCCGCGTCGGCCGTGGCGTGATCTGCGGAGAATCCTCTCGGAGCTGGGAGGGTCCGAGCCGTACCCTGGACGGGCCATGACCGACACCTCCCCACCCGCGCAGACCAGCCCGACCGCGACTCCACCACAGTCGGAGGACGGGCCACGGATCACCTACCCGCAGGACCTGCCGGTCTCCCAGCGGCGCCAGGACATCCAGGAGGCGATCGCGCAGAACCAGGTCGTCGTGATCGCCGGGGAAACCGGATCGGGCAAGACCACCCAGTTGCCCAAGATGCTGCTGGAGATGGGGTACGGGCAGGGCCGCGCGCTGATCGGCCACACCCAGCCCCGCCGCATCGCCGCGCGCTCCGTCGCCTCCCGCATCGCCGATGAGCTCGGCGAGCGCCTGGGGGAGGGGACCGTCGGCTACCAGGTGCGGTTCACCCGCGAGACCAGCCGCGGAACTCGCCTGAAGCTCATGACCGACGGGATCCTGCTGGCGGAGATCCAGCACGACCGGCTGCTGCGCCGCTACGACGCGATCATCATCGACGAGGCACACGAGCGCTCGCTGAACATCGACGTGATCCTCGGATATCTCAAGCAGATCCTCCCTGAGCGGCCGGACCTGAAGGTCATCATCACCTCGGCGACCATCGACCCCGACCGTTTCGCCGAGCACTTCGCGACCACCCTCCCCGACGGCACCCGTGAAGCAGCCCCCGTCATCGAGGTCTCCGGCCGCACCTACCCCGTCGAGATCCGCTACCGGCCGCTGGTGGTGGAGCCGGAGGTGGAGGATGAGGACGACCTCGAGGACATCCACTCCGTGGAACGCGACCTCACCCAGGCGATCGTCGAGGCCGTCGATGAACTCGCCGCCGCACACGCCGGGGACGTCCTGGTGTTCCTCCCCGGTGAGCGGGAGATCCGCGAGACCGCCGACGCCCTCGAGGCGCACCTGCGGGCCGCCACGAGGCTGCCGACGGAGGTGCTGCCGCTGTTCGGTCGCCTCTCGGCCGCCGACCAGCAGCGGATCTTCACCCCGCGGCCGCAGGGGACCGCCCGCCGGATCGTGCTGGCGACCAACGTCGCCGAGACCTCCCTGACCGTCCCCGGCATCACCGCCGTCATCGACTCCGGGCTCGCCCGGATCTCCCGCTACTCCCAACGCACCAAGGTCCAGCGCCTGCCCATCGAACCCATCAGCCAGGCCAGTGCCAACCAGCGCTCGGGCCGCTCGGGTCGCACCGAGCCGGGCATCGCCATCCGGCTCTACTCCGAAGAGGATTTCGCGGCGCGCCCCGAGTTCACCGAACCGGAGATCCTGCGGACGTCGCTGGCCTCCGTCGTGCTGCAGATGACCTCCCTCGGGCTCGGGGACGTCGAGGCCTTCCCCTTCGTCGAACCGCCGGCGAGCCGCGCCGTCGCCGACGGGGTCCGGCTGCTGGAGGAACTGCACGCCGTCGAGACCGAC
>JAUNUA010000090.1:0-3805 GCA_030538435.1 Brachybacterium sp. | reverse complement strand
GGACCTGTCCTCCTCCGCCTTCCGTCGGGAGGTCCGCTCCGAGCACCTGCACTACCTGCGGATCCGCGAATGGTGGGACCTGCACGCCCAGCTGCGGGATATGGCCAAGGACGCCGATCTCCGCGCCGCGGACACGCAGGCCTCGCCAGTGCAGATCCATCAGGCGCTGCTGGCGGGTCTGCTCAGCCACGTCGGCCTCTACCAAGAGCGGACCCGGGAGTACTCCGGAGCCCGCGGTGCCCGCTTCGCCCTGTGGCCCGGTTCCGCGCTCGCGAAGAAGCGGCCCGACCTGGTGATGGTCGCGGAGCTCGTGGAGACCTCCCGGCTGTGGGGGCGGATCGCCGCGAGAATCGACCCCGATTGGGTGGAGGAGATCGGCGCGCACGCCGTGAAGCGCACCTACTCCGCGCCGCACTGGTCGACCAAGCGCGCTGCCGCCATGGCCCACGAGAAGGTGACGCTCTACGGAGTGCCGATCATCGCCGACCGGGTGACCTCCTACGGCCGCGTCGACCCTGTCCAGGCCCGCGAGATCTTTCTCCAGCACGCCCTCATCGAGGGCCAGTGGCGCACCCGCCACCACTTCTTCCGTGACAACACTGCGCTCATCGAACGCATCGAGGAACTGCAGACCAAGGCGCGGCGCCGCGACCTGCTGGTCGGCGATGAGGCCCTGTTCCGCTTCTACGACGAACGGATCCCCGCGACGGTGGTCTCCGGGCGCCACTTCGACGCCTGGTGGAAGAAGCAGCGCCACGAGACGCCGGACCTGCTGACCCTCCGCGAGACCGACCTGCTGCGCGAGGACACCAGCTCCGAGGACCTGCACCGCCAGGTCGCCCGCGACTTCCCCGATACCTGGACGCAGGGCGATCTCACCCTGCCGCTCACCTACAGCACCGAGGGGGGACCGGCCGACGGTGTCACCGCCACGATTCCTCTCGCCTCTCTGAACCGCCTCACCCCGCGCGGCTTCGACTGGCTGGTCCCGGGTCTGCGAACCGAACTGGTCACAGAACTCATCCGCAGCCTCCCGAAGCCCATCCGCCGTCACCTGGTACCGGCTCCGGAGCGCGCCAAGACGGTCGCAGCGACACTCCACGACGACGACCCCGATGCCGGGGAGCCCTTCGTCGAGGCCGTCGCCGATGAGCTCGTTGCTCTCCCCGGTGTCCCGGACGACCTGCCGCTGTACGGCGAGGAGTTCGACCCCGCGCGCCTGCCCGCCCACCTGCGGATGCACTTCCGCGTCGTCGACCAGACCGGCCGTCAGATCGGTGTGGGCGATGACCTCGCCGAACTGCAGAAGCGCCTCGCGGCACGTATCCGCACGACCGTCGCTGATCAGGGCGAGAGCCTCGCCCGTCGGGACGTCCGGGAGTTCCCCGCGGACGGGGTCCCGCGCGTCCACGAGTCCACCACCCACGGGGTGAAGGTCACCGGCTACCCTGCGCTGGTCACCCGCCGCGCGGCGGACGGCACCGTGGACCGCATCGACCTGCAGGTGCTGGCGAGCGCCGACGAGCAGACTGCCCGGCACGCCGAGGGCATCACCGCCATGATCGACCGTGAGCTGGATCCGAACCTGTCCGCGGTGCTGGCCTCCCTGCCGAACCCCACCAAGATGGCCGTCGCCTCGTCCCCGTACCCGACGACGCACGCCCTGCTCGCGGATGCCTCCCGCGCCGCCACCGAGCACCTCCTCGCCGAGGCGGGGGATCCGGCCGAGGTTCGCACCGTCGAGCAGTATCGCCGGGCGCTCGAGCATGTCCGGGTGAACCACCGGGAGCGCGCCGCCCAGGCGGTCCGGGACGCCGCCGCTGCCCTCGCCGGTGGCGCCCGGCTGCAGCGAGAGGTCGGGCGGGTCTCCTCTCTCGCCGTGCTCCAGCAGCTCACCCAGATCCGCGACCACGCGGCAGGCCTGCTGGGAGAGCAGTTCATCTCTCGCACCGGGATCGATCATCTCGCGGACCTCGAGCGGTACCTGCGGGCCGCCGAGGTGCGCCTGGAGAAGCTCCAGCAGAACCCCCAGCGCGATCAGCAGCTGGCGTGGCAGGTCGCCGACCTCGAGCAGCTGTGGGAGCGTGAGCGCGGTCGCCTCACCGCGGCGCAGCGCCGCACCGCGGAGGCCGCGGAGATCCCCTGGATGCTGGAGGAACTGCGGGTGGGTCTGTTCGCCCAGGCGATCGGCACCAGGTACCCCGTCTCCGACAAGCGGATCCGACGGGCGATCGCCGCGCTGTAGGTACTATCGGGCACATGTCACCGGCGCCATCAGTCAGCTATTCGATCACCATCCGGCTCGAGTTCGATGCGCGGGGTGCTGCGGTCAGCGACATCACCAGCCGGATCGAGCGGCAGGGCGCGAGCGTCACTGCGCTCGACGTCTCCGCCTCCGGGCCGGAGCGGCTGCGGGCGGACATCACGGTGATGACCGCCGGGCAGTCCCATGCGATGGAGGTCGTCGAAGAACTGCGCGAGCTCGACGGGGTGGAGCTCGGCAAGGTGTCCGACCGGACGTTCCTCGCGCACATCGGCGGGAAGCTCACCATCGAGTCGAAGCACCCGATCCGGCACCGTGACGACCTGTCGATGGTCTACACCCCGGGTGTAGCCCGCGTGGTCAAGGCGATTGCGGAGCACCCGGAAGATGCGCGGCGCCTGACGATCAAACGCAACACGGTGGCGGTGGTGACGGACGGCTCGGCCATCTTGGGGCTCGGTGATCTGGGGCCGCTCGCGGCGATGCCGGTGATGGAGGGCAAGGCTGCACTGTTCAAACGGTTCGCGGACATCGACGCGTTCCCGATCTGTCTGGACGCCCATGACGTGGAGGACATCGTCGCGCACGTGAAGGCGATCGCCCCGGTGTTCGCAGGGATCAACCTCGAGGACATCTCCGCCCCCCGGTGCTTCGAGATCGAGGACCGACTGCGCAGCGAACTGGACATCCCGGTGTTCCACGACGACCAGCACGGCACCGCGATCACCGTGGTGGCGGCGCTGCGCAACGCCCTGCGCGTGGTGGACAAGGACATCGCCTCGGTGCGCATCGTGATGTCCGGGGCGGGTGCTGCGGGCACCGCGATCCTGCGCCTGCTGCGCGCGGCCGGGGCCCGCGACATCGTGGTCACCGACATCGACGGGATCGTCCACGAGGAGCGCCCGGGACTCAGCGGACGTCTGCCGTGGATCGCCGAGATCACCAATCCGCGGGGTCTCACCGGAAGCCTGCAGGATGCACTGGTGGGGGCCGATGTGTTCATCGGCGTCTCCGCGGGCAACATCCTCTCCGCCGACGACATCGAGACGATGGCGGATCGCGCCGTGGTGTTCGCGATGGCGAACCCCACCCCGGAGATCGACCCCGCGGAGGCCGCCCGCCACGCGGAGGTGGTCGCCACCGGCCGCAGCGACTTCGCGAACCAGATCAACAACGTGCTGGCCTTCCCCGGCGTCTTCCGCGGGCTGCTCGACGCGCACGCCACCGACATCAACGACCGCATGCTGCTGGCGGCCGCCCGGGCGCTGGCCGACGTGGTGTCCGACGACGAGCTGAACCCCACGTACATCATTCCCAGCGTGTTCCACGACGGGGTGACCCGCGCGGTCGCGTCCGCGGTGGAGAGGGTCGCGCGGGAGGATGCGGGGACGGTGGATGCCATCACCGGTGCGATCCGTGCGGTCTACGCCGACGAGATCGCTCTACCGACGGACTGAAGCCCCGCAGCCGCCGGGCAGGGTCCGGTGACGCACACCGGCAGCACATCTATCGCCAGGCGGCCTCGGTATTCGTTCAGATCCC
>JAUNUA010000089.1 GCA_030538435.1 Brachybacterium sp. | reverse complement strand
CGAGGCCGAATCAGGCCTCGACCGCGTCGCCGAAACAGGCGTCGGCGGTGGTGCCGAGAGCTCACCCCCAGGAGGGCAACCAGCCGCGGTGCTCCCACTGCTCGTAAGGGATCACCTGACCGGTCCACACCGGCCAGAAGAACGCCGAGACGAGGACGATGAGCACCACCAGACTGCCCACCACCGCGACCCCGGTGACGTGGCGCATCGAGCCGTCGGGGCGCCCCATCAGGAGCCCGAACAGGTAGACCAGGCAGAGGATCAGCCAGGGCTCGAAGGCCACCGCGTAGAACGTGAAGATGGTGCGGTCGGCGTACAGCAGCCACGGCAGGTACCCGCCGATGATCCCGCTGAGCGCGGCCCACGCCCGGCCGTCGCGCCAGAGGATCCCCGCCAGCAGCGCCACCCCGACGGCAAGGGTCCCCAGCCACCAGATCAGCGGGTTCCCGACACTCGTGATCTGCGCGGCGCAGCGTTCCACCTCGCAGCCCATCTGCCCGTAGTCATAGCTGCGGAAGTAGTAGTTGGTGGGGCGCAGCTGCAGCAGCCAGCCCCAAGGGGAGGCCTCGTACGGGTGCTCGGCGTCCAGGTCGATGTGGAACGCGTAGGCCTCCCGGTGGTACTCCCACAGTGAGCGCAGCGCCCGCAGCATCGCGTTCGACTCTGCGTACCCGTGCTCGGCAGCCCATTGACGCTGGTGCGCGTCCGGTCGGGCGAACCACCCGGACCAGGAGGCGATATAGGTCAGCAGTGCGCCGCCCACCATCGCGACGAACGCCGGGATGGCGTCGCGGAACAGGCCGTTGCCTAGCCATCGGCGCTCACCTGCGCGGCGGCGGGCCCACCAGTCCCACAGCACCGTCATGATGCCGAAGACCGCCAGGAAGTACAGACCGGACCACTTCACCGCGCAGGCTCCGCCCAGCAGCACTCCTGCGGCGAGCCGCCAGGGCCGCCACCCACCGCGGGCCCCGAGCGCCGACGGCTCGGCGCCCTCGACCACCAGGCGGGCGCCCGCTACCGCGAGACGCTGCCGGAAGCGATCGCGGTCGATCAGCAGGCAGCCGAAAGCAGCCAGCACGAACACCATCAGGATCAGGTCGAGAATCGAGGTGCGGGACTGCACCAGGTGCAGGCCGTCCACCGCCAGCAGCAGCCCCGCCAGCACACCGAGGCCGGTCGAGCGCAGCAGCCGCCGCCCGATCCGGATCAGCAGCAGCACGCTGAGCGATCCCAGCAGCGCCACCGAGATCCGCCAGCCCCACGGGGAGTCCGCACCGAGCAGCTCCATGCCCCCGCCGATGATCCACTTCCCGAGCGGCGGATGGACCACGTACGACGGTTCCTCAAGGAACGTGTCCACCTGCCCCGCCTCGAACGCCGGGTTCGGCTCCTCCGGCCAGCGCATCTCCACCCCGCGCTGCCACAGCGTGTAGCCGTCCTTGACGTAGTACGTCTCATCGAAGATGAGGGTGCGCACCCGCCCCAGGTCCCACAGGCGCAGCACGAGAGCGAGAGCACACACCGCCAGCGCCGCAGACCACCCGGCGAGGCTCTCGCGCATCTCCGGGATCCGCAGGTGCCGCCGATGCGAGGCAATGACGTCCTCGAATCGGCGGGGGCGCTCCTCGCGCTCCAGGTCCTGGGGGTGGGCCACCCGGTCATGCTAGGTCATGGGACTACGATGACCGGATGCTCGAAGCGGGAGTCCTGACCCTGGCCGCCACCCCCATCGGAAACCCCCTGGACGCGTCGGTGCGGCTGCGGCGGGCCCTCGGGGAGGCGGACCTGATCGCGGCGGAGGACACGCGGCGTCTCGCCCGCCTCGCTGCGGACCTCGAGGTGGAGGTCACCGGGAGCGTCCTTGCCTATCACGAGCACAACGAGCACGAACGCACAGCGACCCTGATCGACGCCGTCCGCGCCGGCCAACGGGTGCTGCTGGTGACCGACGCGGGTATGCCCGCGGTGAACGACCCCGGGTTCCGCGCCGTGCGCGCCGCGATCGACGCGGACCTGCCCCTGACGGTGATACCGGGCCCCTCCGCGGTGCTGACGGCCCTCGCGACCTCCGGGCTCGCCCCGGACAGGTTCGTGTTCGAAGGCTTCGTGCCGCGGAAGGATGGCCAGCGGCGTCACCTCTTCGAGGACCTTGCGCGGGAGCGTCGCACCCTAGTGTTCTTCGACTCCCCGCGGCGCACCGCCGCGAGCCTGGAGCTGATGGCCGAGGTGTTCGGCGAGGACCGGCCAGCGGCCCTCGCCCGCGAACTGACCAAGACCCACGAGGAGGTGCTGCGCGGGACGCTCGGGGAACTGGCGCGACGCACCGCCGCGGTCGAGGTGCTCGGCGAAGTGGTCCTCCTGGTCGGAGGAGCCGACACCGTCGCTGCCGACCCCGAGGAGCTGCTCACCGCGGTGCTGCAACGCACCGAGGCGGGAGAGCGGATGAAGGACGCCGCCAAGGCGGTCGCTGCCCAGGCCCCCGGAATCAGCGCCCGCGACCTCTACGACCGCGCGCTCGCCGCACGGCACACGACCTAGCGGCCACAGACAACGACGCCCCCGACCGGTGCGGTCGGGGGCGTCGCGGAGGTTTCGTGCCTCGCCAGTACGTCGATCAGACTGCGCTTTTTGACTGATCTCCTACCGGCTCATGCCTCGCCAGTACGTCGATCAGTCGTCGATCTGCAGGAGACCGCGCTGGTAGGCCTTCGCGAGGCGGCGGGGGACCTGGGCGGTGCGACCGCGGACGGTGACCTGCACTAGGTCGGGGTTGTCGGCCTTCCAGTTGGCGCGGCGCGACCGGGTGCGGGCCCGGGACATCTTGAACTTGGGCACTGCCATGGGAACGCTCCTTGTGAACTGTCCAAAGGACGGTGGATCGAGATGGTGGGCGCTCCCGGCAGCTCCGGCCCAGCCCTCGCAGACAGAAATCCGGGCGCGCGGGACAGCGCGCAACGAGGATCTATTCAACCACACGACCACCGGCGGGGGACGGGCGCCCACGGTGAGATCCACCACCGCCGGGGATGCTCCTACCATGGTCGCATGCCCGAGCACGACACTGCCGCCCAGCAGGAGGACCTCCCGCGTCCCGTCCGCAGCCGCGCCGCGGTCGCCGAGAACGGGCAGCGTCGCGACCGTTCCTGGCCGCCCGCCCCGGAACCGCTGCCGCATCCCGTGATCGACAATCACTGCCATCTGGACTTCGCCGACGGCGAGAGCGAGCGGACGCTGGAGGACCACATCGGCACCGCGCGCGAGGCCGGCATCATCGGGCAGATCACCATCGGCTCCGACCTGGAGGCTGCCCGGTGGACCGCGCGCGTGCTCGCCGCCGAGCCACGACTGCGCGGCGGTGTCGCGATCCACCCCAACGAGGCTGCCCAGCATGCCCGCGGCGCCGCCCACGACGGGACTCCGATGCCGCCCCTGGACGAGGCGATCGCCGAGATCGCCGAGCTCGTGCGGGGACCCGGCATGGTCACGGTGGGGGAGACGGGACTGGACTGGTTCCGCACCTCCAAGAAGGACCCGCAGGCGAGGGAGGCACAGATCGCGGCGTTCCGCTCCCACATCGCGCTCGCCAAGGAGACCGGCCTGCCGATGCAGATCCACGACCGCGACGCACACCAGGACGTCCTGGACGTGCTGGACGCCGACGGCGCCCCGGAGCGCACCATCCTGCACTGCTTCTCCGGGGACGCCGACTTCGCCCGCGCCTGCGTCGAACGCGGCTTCTACCTGTCCTTCGCCGGGAACGTCACCTTCTCCGGGGCAGGTGACCTGCGCGGCGCGCTCGAGGCCGTCGGCATCGACCGGGTGCTGGTGGAGACCGATGCACCGTTCCTCACCCCGGTGCCCTATCGGGGCCGCCCCAACTCCTCCTACCTGATCCCCCTGACGATGGCGCAGATCGCCGCCTCCGCCGGGGTGGACCTGGACGAGGCATGCCGCCGCGTGCACGCCACCACCGTCGAGGTGTACGACTGGGAGGGCGCGGCGTGAGCACGGAGACCGGGACGCTGCTGACCGGCCGCGACATCCGCGAACTCGCCGCCGCCGCCGGTATCCACCCCTCGAAGCAGCGCGGCCAGAACTTCCTCACCGACCCCAACACCGTGCGCTCCCTCGTCGAACGCGCCGGCATCAGCCCGGGAGACAGCATCTGCGAGGTCGGCCCCGGACTCGGGTCCCTCACTCTCGGTCTCCTGGACGCAGGCGCCGGGGTCCTCGCGATCGAGATCGACCGAGCCGCCGCCGAGCTGCTGCCCCGTACCGTCGAAGCCCGCGGCGCCGACCCCGACGGCCAGCACTTCCGGCTCCTGCACGCCGACGCGCTCGCCGTCACCGAGCTGCCGCCCGTCCCCGCGACCGGGGTGCCGGCGCAGCTCGTGGCGAACCTTCCCTACAACGTCGCCACCCCCATCCTGCTGACCATGCTGCAGCGCTTCGAGACTCTGACAGCGGCCTTCATCATGGTCCAGAGCGAGGTCGCCGAGCGCCTCGTGGCGACCAGCGGCTCCAAGGTCTACGGCGCCCCCAGCGTGAAGCTCGCCTGGTACGGGACCGCCGAACGGGCCGGTGGCGTCTCCCGCGCCGTGTTCTGGCCGGTCCCTCACGTCGACTCCTCCCTGGTGCGCATCACCCGCCACGACCGCCCGCTCGGCGCGGAGACCGAACGCGCCGCCTGTTTCCGCTTGATCGACGCGGCGTTCGCCCAGCGCCGCAAGACCCTCCGGGCGGCGCTCGCCCCGGCGCTGGGCGGTGGCGCCCACGCCGAGGAGGTCCTGCAGGCCGCGGACATCGACCCACGCCGACGCGGGGAGACTCTCGAGATCCACGAGTTCCGCGCCCTCGCCGCCTCTGCCGAGTCGGTCGTGGCATGACCGCCCACCCGTCGCCGCCGCGCCGCCGTGTCACCGTGCGCGCGCCCGGGAAGATCAACCTGTCGCTCGCTGTCGGCGCCGTCGACGCTCGCGGCTACCACGAGCTCGCCACCGTCTTCCACGCCGTCGGGCTCTACGAGACCGTGACCGTGGAACGGGCGGTCGGCCTCCACCTGCACATCGACTCCCGTGTCCCCGGCGACGTCCCCACCGACGGGACGAACCTGGCACTGCGGGCCGCGGAGCTGCTGCGCTCCCGCTTCACGATCGCTGAGGGGGCAGCCATCCGCATCGTGAAGGATGTACCGGTCGCAGGAGGCATGGGCGGAGGCAGCGCCGACGCGGCAGCGACCCTGGTCGCGCTGGAGCGCCTGTGGGGCCTCGGACTCACGGCCGACGAACTGCGCCGGCTCGGGGCGGAGCTCGGCGCGGACGTCCCCTTCGCCATGCTCGGCCATACCGCGCTCGGCCGCGGCAACGGCGCGGAGGTCACGAGCGTCCTCACCACGGGGGAGTACCGGTGGGTGCTGGCGGTGCCCGGGGGGCACCTGTCCACCCCCGAGGTGTTCGCCCGCTTCGACGCGCTCGTCCTGCAGCACGGCCGGGAGGTCCCCGCGGTGCCCGAGCCCGACCACGCCCAGCTCGCGGCGCTGCGCACCGGCGACATACGGCAGCTGGGGGCGACCCTGCACAACGACCTCGAGGCGCCCGCGTGCAGCCTGCATCCCGGCCTCGCACCCGTGCTGCGGGCCGCGGCCGACAGCGGATGCCCGGGGGCCCTCGTCTCCGGGTCCGGGCCCACCATCGCGGTCCTCACCGAAGACCGCGACCACGCGGAGCGGGTCCGGCGCGACCTGGATGCCACAGGGCTGCTCACGCAGACCCTGGACGCGGAGGGATCCGTCCCCGGGGCGCGCATCATCGACGAGGACTGACAGGCCCGCCCCGTCGGCCGTCGCCCCTTTCCGGTCCGGCCGGGAGCGGTACCAGGTGCGAGAAATCTGACTGGCCGGGGAGGACCAACGTCCCCGGGCATGCGTAGCCGCCTCAGGACCATCGTCCCCTTTTTCGGGCAGCGGGTGTGCGGCGCCGATAAGGGCCCGATTCAGCCATTCTGTGCGCGTGTAGCGTGTGCTCCGTCGATCGCAGATTCTCTGCACTGCCGGGGGCGTCGACAGCACCGAGAACAGGCCTGCTCTGAGCATTCAGGGCCCTGGCGGACCAGGAGAAACATCGCGATGCGCGAGACAAGAACGACCGATGGGGATTGGCTCCGGGAATGGGACCCGGAAAATGAGGAGACGTGGGACAAAAGGCTCGCGTGGCACACCCTCACGGTCACCACGTTCAGCCTGACGCTGTGCTTCGCGGCGTGGTTCCTGCCGAGCGCTATCGTGCCCCGCCTGACAAGTCTCGGCTTCGAGATCTCACAGGTGGGTCTGTACTGGCTGGCGGCCATTCCCGGTCTCTCCGGCGGGCTGCTGCGGATCGTGTGGATGGTCCTTCCGCCGATCATGGGCACCCGCAAGATGGTCACGCTGACCACCCTCTCGCTGCTGCTGCCCATCATCGGCTGGGGTGTCGCGGTGCAGAACGCCTCCACCCCCTACTGGGTGCTGCTGCTGCTCGCATTCCTCGCCGGTATCGGCGGTGGTGCCTTCTCCGGGTTCATGCCGTCCACCTCCTACTTCTTCCCGCGCAAACAACAGGGCACGGCGCTGGGCCTGCAGGCCGGTTTCGGGAACTTCGGTGTCTCCCTGGTGCAGCTGCTGACCCCGTGGCTGATCGGGTTCGGGATGTTCGGCTGGCTCGGCGCTTCCCAGACCCTGTCCGTGTCCGGCCAGCCCGACACCCAGGTCCACTTCCAGACGGCGGCCTTCGTGTATGTGCCGATCGTCCTGGCCGTCGCGATCTGGGCGTACATCATCCTGCGTTCCGTGCCGATCACCGCGAACATCCGCCAGCAGTTCGACATCTTCTCCAACCAGGACACCTGGTGGATGTCGATGCTGTACATCATGACCTTCGGGACCTTCTCCGGTCTCTCCGCGCAGTTCGGTCTGCTCATGCACAACCTGTACGGGGCGGGCAACGCGGCGATCGTGCAGGGCGCCGGGGAGAGCGCCACCGTCCTGATCGACGGGTACACGGTGCCGGAGCCGGTCGCGTACGTCTTCCTCGGACCGCTGGTCGGTGCGGGCGCGCGCATCCTCTTCTCCCCGCTGACGGACCGGATGGGCGGGGCGATCTGGACCCTGGTCTCCGGGATCGGCCTGTTCGCCTCCATCCTCTTCACGATCCCCGCACTCAGTCCTGACACCTCCAGCGCTGCGGCGCTGGACGGCGGCTTCACCCGCTTCCTCCTGGGGATGCTGCTGATTTTCCTGTTCGCCGGGATCGGAAACGCCTCGACCTTCAAGCAGATGCCGATGATCTTCGAACGCCGCCAGGCCGGGGGCGTCATCGGGTGGACCGCCGCGCTGGCCGCCTTCGGTCCGTTCCTCTTCGGTGTGGGGCTGACCATCATGTCCCCCGCAACGTTCTACGTCATCGGCGCGATCTGGGCTGCCCTCTGCGTCGGCATCACCTGGACACGGTATGCACGCAAGGGCGCACCGAAGCCGGGCTGAGACACCCGGGTGATTCGGACTTCGCCTGCACACGGTGGCGTCCAGCGGCATAGGGCCTGCACTCGCGCAGGTGTCGCGCCGCTGGACGCCATCGCGTGGATCCAGCCCCTGTCGGTCAGCCGTCCACCGTGCGCAGGGTCTTCGCCGGCACCCCACCCACGACGGTGCGGGCGGGCACGTCCGCGGTGACCACGGCACCGGCAGCGACGACCGCTCCCTCGCCGACGGTGATGTCCGGCAGGATCGTCGCGTTCGCCCCGATCCACACGCTGTCCCCGATGACGACGGGCGCCGGCACGGTTGTCGCTCGCCGCTCGGGCGCCAGGTCATGGTTCAGCGTCGCGATCACCGTGTTGTGGCCGATCAGGACGTCATTGCCGATGGTGATGCCACCCTGGTCCTGGAATCGGCAGCCGCTGTTGACGAACACGCGTTCACCGACGCGAATGTTCTTCCCGCAGTCCGTGGTGAACGGCGGGAACACGCGGAATGAATGCGGAACCTGGCACCCGGTGATGCGGGACATGATCTCCACCCGCTCCTCCGGGGTCGTGACGCGCGTATTCAACTCCATGCACAGGTCGATGGCCTCGTTGGCGAGGGTGTTCATCATCGCGGCGAGGTCGGTGCCGGGCTCCGCTACCTCCCCGGCATTCATGCGGTCGAGGAATTCCGTGGTGTCCATGGGTCTGCTCCTGCTGTGTGGTCGGGGTGGGCAGCTGGTATGCCAGTGAGTCTCAGGAGTGCTCGATGATGGTCGACAGTTCGAGCCACCGCTCCTCGAGTCCGGCGGACTCGTCCTCGGCGGAGCGGACCTCGGCGGCGAGGTCCTGCAGCCCCGCGTAGTCGGAGGGGTCGTGCGCGGCCATGTCCGCGTGAAGGGCCGTGATGCGGCCCTCCAGCTTCTCGATCCGCCGTTCGAGGGAGGAGACCTCTTTCTGCGCCTCCCGGCGCTCCTTGCCGCTCGGCGCGGTGGCGGCACCACCGGCCGTCGGGGCCGATGACGCGGCATCCGCCGCGGGCGCACCGGAGGCGGACCGGGCGTCCCCGGCGTCCCCGACGCCCTCTGAGCGCAGCCGCAGATACTGGTCGATCCCACCGGGCAGATGACGCACCCGACCCTCCAGCACCGCGTACTGGGTGTCGGTGACGCGCTCCAGCAGGTAGCGGTCGT